>NZ_JACBIU010000004.1:0-245364 GCF_013839555.1 Nocardia sp. GTS18
GGTTTTCGTCGCCACGATGACGCCGTTGGTGTACAGGCGGTAGGTGCCCGCGCGTTGGGGCAGCAGCATCTCCGGGCCGATGGGGGCACCGATCGAACTGCCGGGACCACCGAGGCGGCGGTATTCGTTGTCGATCACCGACTCCCCCGCGAGTGCTTCGATGGTCGGGCCGGGATCGGCGGCGAGCTCGGGCAGTTCTGGGATGGGCAGGGATTCGATGACGTCGCCGGGGGCGGGGCCCGAACCACAGTGGATGAGGACGGGGACGCCGCTGTCGGCGAGGATCGACCAGACCGGGTCGAGTAGCGGGTCGAGCGGGGAGAACCCGCCGACCTGGATGTGCACCTTGAAGATTCGCGCACCGCGCTCGATCGCCTCGGCCACATAACGTGGTGCGTCGGGTTCGGGGTAGAAGGTGGCGGTATGCAGGCAATCGGGGGTGCGGGCGGCGAACTCGGCGGTCCACTCGTTGAGCCACGCACCCATGTTCGGTTTGTGCGGGTACACCAAGGAGGTGAACGCACGAACACCGAAGTCGCGCAACGTTTTCAGACGCACCTGTTCGTCGTCGCGATAGGTGATCGGCCAGGGGCGGCCGGTGAGGGGGCCGGCCGTGTCGAAGTAGGCCCACACCTTGCGCATCACCTGATCGGGCATGAAGTGGGTGTGCACGTCGACGATCGCGGGAAGCTCCAGCCTCCGGCGGAAATCGGCGAGATAGGTGACGGTGTCGATGGTCATGAGTGCTCCGGGTACAGGCGTCGCGCGAACGCTCCGACGCGGGTGACGAGACGGTCGAAGAACACGGCCGGGTCGGTGCCGATCACTATGTCGGCGTTGGGTTCCCGGCCCCACATGCCCGCCCAGTCGGCCACGGTCGTGGCCCGGGTGATGGTGCCGGCCAGCTCCACGTCCACGGTCGCCGGCCGGGTGGTCGCCAGGGTGGGGTCGAGCGCGACGGCGGCGGCGAACGGGTCGTGCATGTGCGCGAGGTACCCCAGGTCGTACTGGTGGTGGAAGTCGAAATAGAAACGCACCGCGTCGGTGAGGTACCGCACAATCGGATTGGTTGCGGCCGAACGCCATTCGACCGGATGACCCGCCGCGACCAGATCCGGCGAGGTACTACCCGCGGCCTCGGCCAGCAGGACGAGATGCTCGGGCCGCATCTCGATTCTCTCGGTGATGTCGAGCGCGCACACCAGCGGGCGACGATCCGGTGGCGCGGCGGAGAAGGCGTCGAACACCTCCTTGGCCGCTTCCGGATCGACGTGGATGTTCCACTCGTTGGTCGGCGTCGTATTGCCGGGGTGATTGAACGCCCCACCCATCACGACCAGCCTGCGCAACAGCTGAGGAAGCTCGGGTTCCATTCGCAAGGCCAACGCCAGGTTGGTGAGCGGGCCGGTGCACAACCCGATCGCCGCACCGGGATTCGCGCGCGCCAGCTCCACCCACATCCGCGCCGCCGACCGCTCCGAAACCTCGCGTGGCGACAGCGGCAGGACCGCGTACCCGAGTCCCTGCGGACCGTGCGTGTCCTCGGTGGTGCGCAGCGGTATCGCCAGCGGCTCGGCCGCTCCCAGTGCCACCTCGATTTCGGGTGCCCGGCCGAGATCCAGCACGGCGAGCGTATTGGCCGCCACCTGCGCGGCAGGCACATTGCCCGCCGTGGCCGCGATCCCGAGGATCTCGGCCTCCGGTGAGGCGAGCAGATAGAGCATGGCCAGGGAGTCGTCGATTCCGGTATCGACGTCGAGGATGATCGGCTGCGCCACGTTTCGAGAGTAACCAGGTGCCCGCACTCAGTAGCGCGGCAGGGCGAAGTCCTCGTTGTCGGCGAAGAACAGCTTCGCGGTGATCGGGCGCATCGGCCGCGATGTCAGCAGCCGCACACTGACCCGCATCATCCGGGTCATCAAGGCACTGCGCGGAACCATCATGTCGATGCCGCCACCAGGAATCTCCTTGGCCTTGGATAGGAATGGGGTGATCGCGTCCTGGTAGCGGCGCAGTGCCGCAGGCAGATCATGCGGAGTGGCGGCGATCTCGGCGGCCAGCACATACCCGCCGACGATCGCCATCGCGGTACCCATGCCCGTCAGCGGAGAACCGCAATACCCGGCGTCGCCGACCAGCGTGACCCGGCCGACGGCCAGTTCGGGCACGTCGACGCGGGCGAGGTCGTCGAAGTAGAAGTCCGGCGTCGTCTCCATCGCGGCCAGGATCTCCGGGGCCCGCCAGCCCGCGTCACGCAGGGCTCCTCGCAGGAGCGCGCGCTGGGCTCCGGGGTCGCGGCGCAGGGCGGGATCGATGTCGGTGCGCACCATGATGATGGCCTTCGCGGTGGCAGGGTCACCGTCGGGCCGGATGCCGAGCATCGCTCCGGGCAGCAGGCGCATGGCGAACCAACCCGGTTCGGCGTCGGCGGGGGTCGGCATCGTGAAGAACGCGCCGTAGGCGCCGAGGTTGGTGACGAACCGGTCTTCCGGGCCGAACACCAGGCGGCGGGTCGCCGAATGCACACCGTCGGCGCCGATCACCAGATCGAAGCGCCCGGTCGCGCCCGAGGCGAAGGTGACCTCGACGCCGGTGTCGTCCTGCTCGACGCGCTCGATCCAGTCACCGTATCGGTAGTCGAGGTGACCGTCGTCGGCTGCGGTCACCGCGTCGAGCAATACCTGATTGAGATCGCCACGGGTGATCTCGATGTCGGCGACGGCGCCCTTGCCGTCGAAGTCCTCCATCGCCATTCGGGCATAGACCCGGCCGTCGCCGTCGACGTAGGCCATACCGCGTTCGTCGAGCTGGTACTTGCGGATGCCCTCCATCAGCCCCATGCGTTCGACCGCTTCCTTGCTCGGTCCGCGCAGATCCACCGCCTGCCCGCCGGGCCGGGGGACCGCCGCCCGTTCCACGACCGTGGTGCGAATGCCCTTGCGCAGCAACTGGAGTGCGACCGTGTTGCCCGCGATGCCGCCGCCGGCGACCAGAACGTGCAGTGCAGTGGTGGTCATAGTATGTCCGCCTCGAGAAGTTGAACGAATGTCTTAGACCAATGTCTAACAGAGGTTTGCACGGATGTCTAGTACAAATGTCTAAGACGGTCGGGTAGTCTCGCCGTCATGGGCAACCGAGAAGATCTGCTGGCCGGGGCGCGCAAAGTGATCATGGAGCGCGGGGTGGCCAAGGCGACCGCACGCGATATCGCCGCCGCCGCCGGGGTGAGCCTGGCCGCCATCGGCTATCACTTCGGCTCCAAGGATCGTCTGGTCACCGAGGCGCTCAGTGAGGCGCTCGGCGACGCGCTGGGGGAGGGGATGCGCGGACTCATCGAGGAGGGTGCGGGCGGCTCACCGCTGTCCGGTCTCGCCCGCCTGTGGAACGGTATGCCCGCGGTCTTCGCCGACAACCACGAGGCGATGCTGGCCAGTCTCGAGAACATCGTTCGCATCGTGCGCTCCGAGGAAGCGCGCTCCCAGCTCGGTGACCAGCTCGACGAGGCCTACCGTGATCTCGCGGCCGATCTCCGGGCCGCCCATCCCGACCTCGACGAAGGGCAGGCCGAAGCCATCGGCCGCCTGTACTTCGTCCTCGCGCAGGGCCTCGGTGTGCTGTGGCTGTTGAAACCCGGCGAAACTCTCCTCGACGGCGACCAGCTGTCGACCGCCGTGCGTGCCCTCGCAGGCAGCTGACCGGGGAAAGGGAACAGTGCGAGTGACCACTGCTGCAACGCAATGGATTCGGGTTCTACGTCTCGATGCGGCCCGGCGCAGGCAGTTGGTCTGCCTACCGCCCGGTGGTGCGTCCGCCGCGTTCTATCGTGACCTCGCCCGCCACCTCGGTCCCGGCATCGAGGTCCTCGCCGCGCAGTACCCGGGGCGCCAGGACCGCTTCGGCGACCCGCTCATCACCGACCTGCACGAGCTGGCCGACCGCATCGCCGCCGATCTGCTGCGGCAGCCACCCGCCCCGCGCGCCCTGTTCGGTCACAGCATGGGCGCCACCGTCGCCTACGAGGTGGCGCGGCGACTCGCGTCCGGCGGGCAACCGGTGCTGGAACTGATCGTCTCCGGCCGTCCCGCACCGGATTTCGTCGAGACGGGACTCCTGCACAAGGCCTCCGACGCCGACCTCATCGACAACCTCGAGCGCCTGGCCGCCGATCCGGTGCCGGTGCGGCTGCTGCGCACCGAGCCGAGCCTGGCCGACCTGGTTCTACCCGGTGTCCGGGCCGATTACCAGGCCGTCGAGACCTATCGCCACCGGCCGGGCCCGGTTCTCGATTGCCCGGTGGCCGCCTTCGTCAGCACCGAGGATCCCACCACGAGCCGAGCTCAGGCCGAGCAGTGGCAGACGGTGACCGATGGACCGTTCAGCCTGCACACCTTCCCCGGCGGGCACTTCTACTTCGACGGCGATCCCGGCGCGGTCGCCGAGCAGCTCACGCGGTGTCTGACGTGAACGAGCGGTGGTGCAGACGCAGGTAGCCGAGCCAGGAGACCAGGACGGCGGTCGCGGCCACGGCCCGGACCAGTCCGAGGGCGCTGTCGGGATAGATCACGCCGGTGAGGTAATGGTCGATGAAGCCGGCTTCAGGGAGGCCGGCAACGCCCGCGCGGGCGCGGGCCCAGTTCTCGGCGTAGGTCAGGGGACAGTCGAAACCGATGAGGATGGTGCCGAAACCCCAGGACGCGGCGAGCAGGTGAGCCCCGATGGTGCGCGGCCACCGCCACGCCACGAAACCGCCGGCGACCACGTACGCGATGAACGCGACGTGGGTGACGGCGATCAGATCGGCCAACACCCGGAACGGCACATATCCAGATTAAGCGGCCGCCCGCCGATCGGAATCATGATCAACATTCCGGTTCGGCATCGACCAGGTGATCACCAGGGTGACGGCCGGTAGTCCTTCAGGAAGCATCCGTAGAGGTCGACGCCGTTCTCGCCCTGCACGATCGGGTCGTAGACGCGGGCGGCGCCGTCGACCAGATCGAGGGGTGCGTGGAAGCCCTCCTCGGCCAGGCGGACCTTGGTGTAGTGCGGACGTTCGTCGGTGATCCACCCGGTGTCGACCGCGGTCATCAGGATCGAATCGGACTCGAACATCTCGAGCGCGCTGGTGCGGGTGAGCATGTTCAACGCGGCCTTGGCCATGTTCGTGTGCGGGTGACCGGGACCCTTGTAGCCGCGACTGAACTGGCCTTCCATCGCCGACACGTTCACCACGTACTTGCGCCTGCCCGGCGCCGCCGCCATCGCCGGCCGCAACCGCGACACCAGGATGAACGGTGCCACCGAATTGCACAGTTGCACCTCGAGTAGCTCGGTGGCGTCCACCTCGCCGACGGTCTGCACCCAGCTGTTGGTGTGCGCCAGATCGGGCACGAGCCCACCGGCGTCGATGGCCACGCCCGCCGCGATCCGCTCCGGCGTCGCCGAACCCGCGACCAAGGCCAGTTCGGCCACGTCGACGGCCGACAACGATGGCGTGAGCGAGGCGGTGAGCGCCGTCGGATGCGCCTGCATCGTCTTGCCGAAGGTGACCATCTCCGGCAGCATCCCGACGGGCAGCGGCGCGGACTCGGCCTCGACCAGCGCGCTGTAGGCACCGGCCGAACGGCGAACGGTCTGGGCGGCGTTGTTGATCAGGATGTCGAGCGGGCCCTGCGCCGCGACATCGTCGGCGAGGGCGACCACCTGGGCAGGGTCACGCAGGTCGATCCCGACGATGCGCAGCCGGTGCAGCCAGTCGCCGCTGTCCTCCATCGCGGCGAAGCGGCGGATGGCGTCGTTGGGGAACCGGGTGGTGATGGTGGTGTGGGCGCCGTCGCGCAGCAGCCGCAGCGCGATGTACATGCCGATCTTGGCGCGGCCGCCGGTGAGCAGCGCGCGCTTGCCGGACAGGTCGGTGCGGGCATCGCGCTTGGCGTGGCTCGACGCCGCGCACTCGGGGCACAGCTGGTGATAGAAGGCGTCGACCTGGGTGTAGCGCTGCTTACAGATGTAGCAGGGACGTGCCCGCACCAGCGTTCCCGCGGTTTCGCCGTCGGCGGCGGACTTGATCGGGATGCCCGCGGTCTCGTCGTCGATGCGCTGCGGCGAACCGGTCGCGGTCGAGGCGATCACGGCGCGGTCGGCTTCGGCGACCTGCTGCCTGGCCTCGATCCGGCGGCGCTGCTTGAGCTTTTTGAACATGTGGCCCACCGCGCGCTGCACCGCGATCGAATCGGGGTGTTCCTTTTCCAGCTGCCCGGCCTGTTCGAGCACCCGCAGGCAGGTTGCCAACTCGTCCGGATCGATCGTCTTCTCGGTCATCGGGGAGTGCGGCATTCCTTCGTGCGGGAGCGGTGGTCGGAAATATTGTCTCATTAGCCGTGCGACGGACCCGCTGGGTATCGTTGTGCACCGCCTCCGCAACCCTGCGGCGGCCGCAGAACCCGACGGAGCGCCCCGATTTCCCCGTTCGACACCGACACAGCAGACCCGCCGCGCAGGCGCCGGCTCGAACCCGACGAGCGTCGGGCGCAGATTTTGGCATGTGCCATCGAGATGTTCGGTGAACGCCCGTACGCGGCGGTGTCGACCGCGGAACTCGCCCAGCGTGCCGGGGTCGCGCGCGGGCTCATCAACCACTACTTCGGCAACAAGCGTGATCTGTACCTGGCGGTTGTCCGCCGGATGGTCACGCTGCCCCGCCTCGAGAAGGTGTCCATTCCGCAGGGCAGCCCGGTCGAACGGGTCGATGCCATCGTGTCGTGGTTGCTCGACACCATCGCCGAGCACGGCAGCACCTGGGTGAAGGTCACCAGCCACGAAGGCGTCGGCGACGACCCCGAGGTACAGCAGATCCTCGACCAGGCCGACGATGCCGCCGCCGAGCGCATGCTGCTGATGATCGGCCGCTCCGATATGGCAGACGATGCACAATTGCGCGCACTGGTCGTTTCCTACGCGGGCATGGTGAAAGTGGCCGGGCGCGAATGGCTCACCCGTGGCACACTCACCCGCCCCCAGGTGCACCGGCTGCTCACCGACACCCTGCTCACCCTCATCGATCGCACGATCCCCCACGTGAAGTCGTCCTCGGCCGATTAGGAGTTAGCCCACTCTTTCCCGGTTGCGCTGCCCGGCGGCGCGCGAGTCCCTATCCTCTTCGCGTAACCCCGCGCCGCACGCTGTTTCGTTTCCGCGGCCGGGGAGATCGAGAGGGACCCGGGGTTGATGGCACGATACGAGCAGTGGAACGACGACCCCGATGAGGAGTTCGAAGACCGGCGCTGGAACGGTCAGCGTTGGCCACACGCCACACCGGAGGACTCCGCGCGCGACGACCAGCCACGGGTGAATCCGTACGCGATGGTGGCGCTGGCCGCAGCCCTCGTCCTGCTGTTCCCGATCGCGATCGTCTTCGCGCTGCTGTCGTACGGGCATCCGCGGGGGCGGGGGATCGCGATGCTCGCACTGCTGCTCGGCATCGCCGAGGTCGCCGCGGTGGCGGTGGCCGGAATGGTGCTCTTCGGCGGACTGGAACTCGAGATGCCTGCGTTGGCGAGCAAGGCGGCCACGACACCGGTCGCGGTGACCACCACCGAGGCGGTGCCGTCGGTCGGTGCCCCGACATCGGTCGGATCCACCCCGGTCCTGAGCCAGCCCGCCGCGAGTGTGGTGCAAAAAGGCACACCCTGCCAAGCCGAACAGCTCGGCCTGCTCGGTGTCGCCGCCGACGGCGCCACCCTGCTGTGCCTGCGCTCCGACAAGGGCCACACCTGGTCGGGCCCACACCGCGTAGCAGGCTCCTACTACACCGAGGGCGAGCCCTGCGACCCATCGGTCGACAAAACCGGCCGCACCACCGACAACCACGCCCTGGTCTGCGAAGGCAAAGCGAACACCGGCACCTGGGTCCCCTGGACCGAGTAGGTCAGTCCTTCTTTGCTCGGCTGGGCTGGACGCGGGGTGGTTCGTTGGGCATTTTCGGGTATTGGGGTGGCCAGGGGGCGTCCATCAGGCCTGCGGCCATGTCCTTGTCGGACATGGTGAGGAGGGGTTCGATCGACTGTGGGGTGCGGTCGGCCCAGGGGTCGCCGCGTTCGGTCAGTCGGGTGGGGACGGTGGCGAGGGTGAGTTCGTCGGGGACGATGGTGTCGAGTTCGTCCCAGGCGATGGGGGTCGAGACCTGGCCGCCCACCTTGGGGCGTACGGACCAGGCGCCGAACACGGTTTTGTGGGGTGCGTTCTGGTTGTAGTCGACGAAGACCCGGCTGCCGCGTTCCTCCTTCCACCACTGGGCGGTGATCTCCTCGGGGAAGCGGCGCTCGAGTTCGCGGGCGAGAGCCACGGCCGCGGCGCGCACCTGGTAGCCGTCCCATCGGGGTTCGAGCATCGCGTAGATGTGCAGGCCGCGTGAGCCGGACGTCTTGACCAGGGCATCGATGCCGAGTTCGGCGAGCAGTTCGCGGGTGCGCACGGCGGCACCGCGCAGATCGTCGAAGGTGATGCCGGGCGAGGGGTCGAGGTCGATGCGTAGTTCGTCGGCGATCCGCAGGTCGGGCACGTGGTTGGGCCACACGTGGAAACCGAGACAGCCCTGGTTCACCGCCCACAGCACGTGTGCCAGATCGTGGGCGACCAGCGCGTCGCTCGTCGTGCCGTTCGGGGTGGTGACTTCGACGGTCTGCAACCAGTCCGGCGCGGTCTTGGGGACGCGCTTCTGGAACCACGATTTGCCGGAGGCACCGTCGGGATAGCGTTCGAGCAGCAGCGGCCGGTCACCGATGACGCCGAGCAGTGGTTCGGCCACGGCCTGGTAGTAGCGCACCAGGTCGAGCTTCGTCTCACCGCGTTTGCTGAAGTACACCTTGTCGGGATGACTGATGGTCAGCGTGCGCCCGTCGGCCTCGATCTCGACCCCCGCGCTCATGACCGCACCCCGAAGATCGCGTCGAGTTCGGCCGGGGCCACCTCGTCGAGCTGGGCGTATGTGCACGATTCGGGTGTGCGGTCGGGCCGGAACCTCACCAGCCGCCCGCCGTGCCGGAACCGCCCCGACTGCACGTGTTCGTAGCGCACCTCGGCGACCAGTTCGGGCCGCAACGGCTCCCAGGACAGGTCTTTGCCGCCGGTCCACCGGCTCACCCCGCCGGGCATCTTGCCGTCGGCATTGGCCTGGGCCACCGCGTCGGCCCAGTCGCGCCACGGATGGTCCACCAGCGCGTTCTCGCGTAACGGTGCCAGCTCCCCGAGCAATTCGCGGCGCCGGGCGGCGGTGAAACTCGACGCGACGCCCACGTGGTGGAGGTTGCCCTTGTCGTCGAAGAGGCCGAGCAGCAGGGAGCCGACCCCTTCGCCGTCCTTGTGCATCCGGTAGCCGGCGACCACGCAATCGGCGGTGCGTTCGTGTTTGATCTTGAGCATCACCCGTTTGTCCTGCATGTACGCCAGGTCGTCGGCCTTGGCCATCACCCCGTCGAAACCCGCGCCCTCGAACCGGGTGAACCAGTCCTGGGCCGTGTCCGGGTCCTGGGTGATGGGGGTGAGATGGATACGGCCGGGTGCGGCTTGCAGCAGCGTTTCCAGTTCCCGGCGCCGTTCGGAGAACGGTTCACCGGTGAGGTCGCGATCGCCGTTGGCGAGCAGGTCGAAGGCGACGAAACTGGCCGGGGTCTCGACGGCGAGCTTGTTCACCCGCGAGGCGGCCGGATGCAGGCGCTGCTGCAGTGTGTCGAAATCCAAACCGTTCTCGGTGACGACCACGATCTCGCCGTCGATCACACACCGTTGCGGCAGTGCCGCTTTGAGCAGGTCGACCAATTCGGGGAAATACCGGGTGAGCGGACGATCGTTGCGCGAACCCAGTTCGAGTTCGTCGCCGTCGCGGAAGACGATGCAGCGGAAGCCGTCCCATTTGGGTTCGTAGCTCAGCCCGGGTTCGCGGGGCAGCGACGGTGTGGATTTGGCCAGCATCGGGCGCACTGGCGGCATCACCGGTAGATCCATCCGATCCTCCTCGCGGGTTCCTGTCACCCGTATCGACGTCGCGAGCGCACCCGATTAATCGGTGCCATGCGATCGTAGGCCGGGGGACCGACACACACGCGGATCGTGATCAGCGCGTTCGGATCAGCTGTCGAGCCAGCCGTGTTCGTCGGCGAAGGTGGTGAACCGGTCGCGAATGGTGATGATCTCGGCGGCGGTGAGGGCGGGCGATGCCTCGAGCAGGAGTTCGGTGATCTGCCTGCGCATTTCCTCGGACCCGAGCCGTTCGCCTCCGCCCTTGCGGCTGCGGGCGCTCGGGGCACTGTGCCCGGCGGCGGTCAGGTTGACGGCTTTGGGGCCGCGATCGCCCTCGGTGACCTCGAATTCGAAAAGCCTGCCCTGGCGCAGTTCGTCCTCGTCCAGACCGATGTCGTTGACGTGGACGAACACATCGGGCCCACCGTCTTCGGGGCGGATGAACCCGAAACCCCGCGAACCATCGAAAGACACCAATTTCCCGACAGACACCGACCAGCTCCTCGCTCCGCTTTCCCGTCGCCCACTCTAACGCGGCTTTTGGGTGTTTTCTCCGGAAAGTGGATAGTCGGCGACGGCCCGGCGCGGGGTGGCCCAGGCCTGGTCACGATGCGGTAACTGTTTGTTCACATCGGCTCGTTAGCGTCCCACATCTGTTTCGAGACGGGCGGAGGTTGGCGGTCTGTGGTGGATCCCGGTGTGGGGATCAGGTCGGGGGGCTTCGGTCGTGGTGTCGCGGTGGCGACGACGCGGGCCGAGGCGGTGTGTTTCCCGGCGCCGCCAGTGGTGACGCTCGAGCCACGCCTCCGACCCGCGCACGTGCCGCTGGCGCCCGCGCAGGAGCGCATGTGGCATGCGGCAGAACAGGGACGTTCCGCGGACTGGAATGTGGCCCGCGCCTTGCGCATTCGTGGCGCCGATATCGATGTGGACGCTCTGCGCGACGCCCTCGCGCTGCTGGTCGCGCGGCACGAACCGTTGCGGACCCGCTACCCGGTGACCGAGCACGGGCCGGCCCAGCAGGCGCTCGACCCGGCCGAGGTCGTGCTCGACATCGCGGTGCGACACGTCGGCGAGGATGCCGTCGGCGCCGAGATCGCCGACCTGGCGGCCCGGCCGTTCGATCTGGCCCGCGATCTGCCCCTGCGAGCCCGGCTGTTCGTCCTCGCTCCCGACGACGTCGTCCTCGCCCTTGTGGTGCACCACATTTCGGTCGACGGACGGTCGATGGCCCCGCTGACCCGCGACCTCGTGACCGCCTACCTGGCCTGCCACACCGGCACGGCCCCGCGCTGGGAGCCGCTGCCGGTCACCTACACCGACTACACGCTGTGGAAACACGCCCAGCTCGGCGAGTTCAC
This sequence comes from Nocardia sp. GTS18, assembly GCF_013839555.1. Classification (NCBI taxonomy): domain Bacteria; kingdom Bacillati; phylum Actinomycetota; class Actinomycetes; order Mycobacteriales; family Nocardiaceae; genus Nocardia; species Nocardia sp. GTS18. The sequence continues at coordinate 11,379 of NZ_JACBIU010000004.1, forward strand.
CGACGAGTGGAGCCGGGCCACCCACCAATTGCGTTACTGGGCCAACGCTTTGGCAGGCCGACCCGCATCGCTCGAATTCCCGGCGCGGCCGCAGTCGGCGCCGCCGACCGACCCCACCGTCGGCGCGCTGATTCCCCTCGCCTTCGACGCCACCACCCACGCGGGTCTGCTGCGGCTGGCCCAGGATCGGCGGGCGAGCCTGTTCATGGTGCTGCAGGCGGCGTTCGCGGTGACCGTCGGCGCGTTCGCGCGCTGTGCCGATGTGACTGTCGCGACGGCGGTTTCGGGCCGCGACCACCGACTGCTCGACGACCTCGTCGGCAACTTCTCCGATGATGTGCTGATGCGGGTGCGCCTGGACCGTGCGGCCGACATCGACGAACTCATCGACCAGGTCCGCCGGGTCGCCCTGGCCGCCTACGCCCACCCCGACACTCCGAATCCGCGACTGAAGCGGTGTCTGCCGCAGGACGCCGCGCTGCCGCTGTTCCAGGCGACGCTCATCCTGCAGAAGTCGACGCGAACAAAACCGTCCGCCGCGCAGGCGTTCTCGATCACGGATGTGCCGACCGGTGTGGTGCGCGCCAAGCACGATCTCGAGTTCGGCCTCACCGCGCACTATGAAACCCACGGCGCTCCGGCCGGGATCGACGGGTCTTTCCTGTATCCCCTCGCTCGCTTCGACCCCGCCGTCGCCGCGCGTTTCGTCGACCGGTTCCGCGCGGTGGTCGCGCTGCTCGCCGACGGCTACCGTGGCCCGTTGCCGCCGCTGCTGGCGACCACCGGCAGGCGGGCACCGTCGCCGCGCCGGGCGATGCGGGCGCTGGTGTGATCAGCCACGTTCGAGCGGCAGTCCCGCGTCGCGCCAGGCGACGATCCCACCTGCCAGGCTGAAGGCCTCGTATCCGGCCTGCCGGGTCAGGGCCGCGAAACGCAGCGACGCCTCACCGACCGGACACACGAACACGATCGGCCGTGAGCGCGGGAACGGCATCCCTTGGCCGAGCATGTCGTCGAGCTGGTCGTCGCGCAGGTTGACGGCGCCCGGTATGTGGCCCACCCGGTACGCCATCGCGCCGCGCGTATCGACGACCATCGGGCGGCCGATGCGGTCGAGTTCGGCCAGCTCCGCAGGCGTCAGCGCCGGTGCGGAGCCGGTGTCCGGTGCTGGTGGGGCCTCGGGCGCACCGAACAGGTCGGGTCGGCGCTTGGCGAAATAGGACAGGTACGGCTCGAGCCGGTCGCAGACGACGAGCACGGCGACCAGCGGGCGGTCCTCGGGGCGTGGAGCGTCGGCGAGCGTACGCAGAGCGGCGGCATAGCCCGCACCGCTGGTCGGACCCGCGAGTACGCCGTATCCGCGCACCAGATCGAGCGTGGCATCGATGGCGGTGGCGGAGTCGACGGTGACGATGTCGTGGTAGAAATCCGGGCGGAACAGGCCCACGTCCCACATCTCGCGTTCGGAGCGGATGCCGGGAATGAAATCGAACCGGTCCGACACCACGCCGATCGTGCGCAGCGCCGGGTGGGCGGCCAGCAGCGCGGTGGCGGTGCCACGGGTGGACCCGGTGGTGCCGAGCCCACCCACGAGGTAGTCGAGGTGTTCGATGCCCGCCGCGGCCAGGTCGGCGGCGATCTCGGCGCCTGTACCGTCGCGGTGCGCCTCGACATTGCGCTCGTTGGTGTACTGGGACGGGTGGTACCAGCGCTCGGGCGTCTGCCCGGTGGTGTGCTCGATGACCGCCGAAACATCATCGGCCGCATGCGGATCCGGGCATTCGGACAGACCGGGTAGCTCCACGATGTCGGTGCCGAGAAACTGCAGCAACTGGCGTACCTCGGTGACCCGGATACGGTTGGTGACCGCACGCAAGGGAACCCCGTGCAGCGCGCCGAGCACCCGCAGCGCCTTGGCGGTATTGCCGCTGGATGCCTCGATGAACGACTGCCCGCCTGCCGCCACCGCCTCGATGTCGTCGCGGATCATGGACCAGGCGATGCGGTCCTTCACCGACCCGAACGGGTTGTGCGACTCGAGCTTCGCATACAGCTCGACCCCAGCGAGCCCGTGCACCCGCGGGTCGAGGCGGAGCAAGGGAGTGTTGCCGATCAGCTCGGTGATGTGGGAGTAGATCATCGCCACACCTCATCGCCGCACAGCTCGAATCGGCTGTCACGATGCAGCACAGCCACTTTCGGTGGCGTGGGGTGCATGGCGGCGTTGGCTGCCGACAGATCCATGTGGTAGGCGCCGGTATTGGGGAACACCACCGGGTCGCCGGGGACGGGGATCCGCGGCACCCGCACCTGCCGCTGGGTCACCAGGTCACGTTCCAAACACAGATGACCGGCGAAGAACACTCCGGCGGGCGCGGATTCGCCGGACTCGGACAGCACGAGGGGATCGATGAGCACCTCCTGGTCGGCGGCGGTGACGGTGTCGCGGCTCAGATCCAGATGTACCAGCGTCGCCCCGGACCCCGCCCGCTTCACGAATTCGACCCGGGCCACGGTGATCCCCGCGCGATCGGCCAGCGCCTTACCGGGTTCCAGCCACAGGTCCAGGAGGTTGTCCGCCAGCACCGCGCTCAGCGCCCGGCCGCCGTGCCCCGGCAGGGGAGCGTCGAGGAGTTCGGTCAGGATGTCGGTGGCCGATTCCGTATTGGCGTATTTGTGGAACACCGGCGTGCCGTGTGCGACACCGTCGGCGACGTGATAGCCGAAACTGCCCGTACCCCAGTGCAGGGCAGGCCCCTGGCCGAGCAGTCCGGCCCGCAGCGCCTGGTCGTAGGCGTCGTAGGCGGCCAAGTCGGCCACGAAGACCTGACGTAGCCCGCCGCCGATGTCGAGCACCGACGGTGTGAACCCGCGCGCGTAGGCCCGTTCGATCACCGTCAGGCACTCGCCGACGGCCCGTACCCGTTCCTGTGTGGACGCGGTATCGAGGTGGAAGGCCACACCGAGCAGTGCCAGCCGATCGGGGTGCCGGGCGAGCAGATCGAACGCCTCGCCCACTTGGCCGAGATCGATGCCGAACCGGCTCGGCGCACTTCCCGGAAACCCCGAAAGACGCAGCAGCACCGGCACTTGCGTATCCGCGATGTCGGCGATACGTGCCAACTCCCACAGGTTGTCGACATTGAGCGTCACTCCCGCCGCGACGGCCGTCCGCAACAGTGACAACCCTTTGGGCCCGGTGATCTCGATTCGGTCGGGCGCGAAGCCCGCGTCCAGCGCCGACCACAACTCCGCCCCGGACGCGACGTCGATACCGATCCCCGCCCGCGCGGCCGAGCGCACGAAGGCCGCGGACCGATTCACCTTGTGCGCGTAGTAGATCCGAGACCTGCACCGTGCCCTGTCCAGCACCCCGGTGAGCGCGGCGAGATTGTCGTCGAACACCTGCGGGAAGACCAGGTGCAGCGGTGAGCCGAATCGCTCCAGCGCCGCGTGCACCGCCGCCCGGTCCTCGAGGAACGCCGCCACGACCGGGTGCAGGGCAGCGGGAACGGCAGGCGGGGTCATTCCACCGGTGTGCCGGGCGAGGGCACCTCGTCGACGGGGTTGTACCCGCCGTCGCGCAACGCCTCGAACACCCGTAACCGATGGCGCGGGCTGCGAATCCGGGCGATCACCCGTTTGGAAGCCAGATCGATGTCGATCACCGCAACGTCCATCGACTCGAGCAGGGCGCCGATGGTCCGCACACAGTGGCGGCAACTCATGTCCGGCACCGCGAACACACTGTCGTCGGCGAGCGGTTCGTTGCCGGCCGCTACCTCGGTGACGTCTTCGACGGCCTCCACGAGCCCCGTGAGCGCCACGAACGTCTCGACGAACTGATTCGCGACCGCGCCAAGCACCGACGACCCGTCCGCTGCCGGTGGCGTCGCGAGACACGTCGGCCCGGTGCCGGGCGGCAGCAGCGCGTACTGCCGCGAGATCAGATCGAGGTCGTCGTGGTACTTGGCCACCGCCTGCTCGACATCGAGGCCCTCCTCGGTGGTCGCCTTGCGCATCACCGCGTGCGCGTCGGCGATGGTCGCCTCCTTCATCGCCCGCAGAACCGCCACCGACTCGGGTGTGTACCGCACGGTGCCGTCGGGCGAGGTGGTGAAGCGGACCGGGATCATGCCCCGCCGATAGGTCGAGGCCTGCAACTCCCAGAACCACCGGGTCGCCACCGCCGCGAAGATTCCCGAATCGCGCATTCCACATGCGAATTCGGTGATGTCGCGATATGGGGTGTCGGCGGCGAGGAGGCCGTGCTGGACCAGGGCCCGCCCGGCGGCTTCGATGCCGACCCGGAAGATCTCGTGCGGTTCGTGGTCGGTGGTGGTCGCTGCCAGCACCGACCGTTCGTGCTCGCTCAGCTCGGCGGCACGCTCCGGAAGACCCGATCGTGCCAATGAATCCCACAGTGCCAGTACGGTTTCCCTGGCGACCACGGCCAGCTCCGGTCCGGCGCCGTCGCGGCGGTAGTGCGCAGTATTGGGAATGCCCGCGCTGTCGGTCCAGGTGATGCGATGCGTCGCGCTGGTCACCTGTTCCGGGCGGCACGGGCGCATGAAGCGCTCGAGATACATCCGCTGCGACTGGGTGAGCCGCCCGCCCGGCTCGGGCTGTAAAGCCCGTGCGCGGAAGGTGATCCGGACCGGCGCGGTCTCGACGCCGGTGAAGATTCCGGGCGCGGCGAGCCGGGCGAGGACCTGCGAAGCGACACGGCGGTCGTACTGCTGCGCGGGGTGCACCTCGTCAACGATACGCGCGGACAACGGTTTTCGGCCGCGAGCGCGACGATCAGTACCGGCCCTGCAGGTAGTCGACGAGCTGCTCGCGTTCGGTGGCCAGCTCCGTGATCTCGCTCTTGACCACGTCACCGATGCTCACGATGCCGATCAACCGGTCCTCGCTCACCACCGGCATGTGCCGGATGCGGTGCTCGGTCATCACATCACGCAGCGAGGACACGTGGTCGTCGGGCCCGCAGGTGCGTACCCGGGCGGTCATGATCTCGGCGACCGGGCGGTCGAGCAGGTCGGCGCCGTGCACCGCGAGGCGGCGAACCACGTCGCGTTCGGACACGATGCCCTCGATCGTCGCGCCGTCGGGGGAGACGACCACGGCACCGATATTGCGGTCGGCCAGCACCGTCAGCAGCGCGCGCACGGTGGTGTCCGGTGGCACTGTCGCTACCGCTGTGCCCTTGCTTCGCAGAATCTCCGCAATCCGCATACGCCGCCACCTGTGCTCGCGCCGACCGTCCGTCTCCAAGCATGCCCCGCTTGTACGGCTGTGACCAGCACGAAGACGTCACGACCGCGCTATTCGTCGTCCAGGCCCGCAGACAGATAGGCCGCCGCGGCCAGCCATTGGCGGCACTGTGGGCCGTGGATGTCGTGTTGACGCAGCATCTCGCGAGCCTGCCGATAGGTGAGCCCGTAGGGCTCGTCGCTACACGCGGAAACCGGCGCTACCTCTGCCGCGAGGCTGCGCGGGAGCTCGAGCCCGGCGGTGCCGGCCGAGACCCGGCGGGGTGGTCGATACGGAATGCTCATCGCAGGCCCCTCGTGTCCGGTGGGCCCGGGCCTGCCCCAGCTCTTGACGAGCGGGCCCCGGGGTTGATCTTGCCCCGAGTCTATGGGCGCGGTGATTGCAGATGCAAGCACATCGGAGATCTCATTCGGGGCGTTGCGGCGGCCGATGGCTCTGTGGCCCTTGCGAATTCAGGGGACTGGACGTCACTTTGCGAACGCCACCCGTCCCCTGAGCGCGAGTAAGTACCGACCGGTGCGCAACCGCAGGCTGCGTGTTAATGTCCGCATCGCGCGAAGCGGATGCAAGAACGTTTGTGCGTGCATCTGCAACTTTCACTCCGATGGACATCACACGAGAACAGGGAGTAATGCATGTCCGCAATGCACCATGATCAGCGCGAACGGCCCGCCGACCACGCCTGGCGCAAGAGCACGTACAGCAACGCCAGCGGCAATTGCGTAGAGGTTGCCGCCGTGTCCGACGGGTCGGTAGCTGTGCGCAACTCGCGCGACCCGCGTGGCGCGGTCATCTACTACACACGCCCGGAGATCGATGCATTCATCCGCGGCGCCAAGGCCGGAGAGTTCGACGACTTGACCTGCTGATCGGTAAGATCGCGAGTCATGACGGCTGAACCCCACGAGATCGGTCGTGTACAACCGATCGTCGACCGTGGTCCCACTGTGCTGCGCATCGCGCTCGGTGGGCAACTGCGTAGGTTGCGGGAGAGCAAGGGCATCACCCGCGAGGCCGCGGGGGAGGCGATCCGCGGCTCCCACGCCAAGATCAGCCGACTCGAGCTGGGCCGCACCGGATTCAAGGAACGCGATATCCGCGATCTGCTCACGCTCTACGGAGTCACCGACCCCGTAGATCGTGAGGCGTTCTTCGATCTGGCCAGGCAGGCCAACGAGCCGGGCTGGTGGCACCGCTACAGCGATCTGCTGCCGTCATGGTTCAGTACCTACCTGGGGCTCGAACAGGCCGCGAGCCAAATCCGCACCTATGAGACCCAATTGGTACCCGGCCTGCTGCAGACCCCGGAGTACACCCGGGCGATCGTCACCGTCGGCCTCGACGATGCCGAGACCGAGCGGCGCGTGCAGGTTCGTCAGCTGCGCCAGGACGTGCTGCGGCGGGTCGACCCGCCGGTGGTGTGGGCGGTGATCGACGAGGCCGTGCTACACCGGCCGGTGGGTGGGCGCGAGGTGCACCGGAATCAGTTGCGTCATCTGATCGAACTGTCTTTGCTGCCGAACGTCACCGTGCAGGTGCTGCCGTACTCGGCGGGCGGGCACGCGGCGGCGGGCAGTTCGTTCAGCATTCTTCGCTTCGCCGAGCCGGAGCTGCCCGACATCGTGTACCTGGAGCAACTCACCAGCGCCCTCTACCTGGAGCGCAGGCAGGATCTCGCGCTGTACCTGTCGGTGATGGATCAGCTCAGCGTGCAGGCCGCGCACCCGGACCGCTCGCGCGAGATCCTGCGGGAGTACGCCGAGCGGGCCTGAGTACGCCAGGCGGGCCGCAGCGCCGCTTCCGGTCGCCGGAAGCGGCGGCCGGCCGACTCAGTAGCGGATGCAGCCGGATGCGATACGCCAGAACGTGTCCGGGGTCAGCACCTGCAGATCCCAGTCGTCGGCCAGTTCGTGGGCCGTGGTGACGATGCGCTCGATGTCGAAATCGTTGCGGGTCGCGGCGCCGGTGGATTCGACGGCGTCGATGACGAAAGCGACCGCGGTTTCCCTCGAGGGGTGGGTGATCGCTGCGCGATCAGCGAGGCCGAAACGGCCGGTGGTGTGGTTCATGTGAACGCCCCTGTGTCTAGGCAGTGGCAAACCCGAGGCAACTATAGCCCCAGGTGTGCCGCTCGCGGCCTCCCCTGACTATCCCCTGAATTGTGTTGCGGCCCTGAGTTTAGGACGGAGACACTTTCAGATGCAAGCACATCTGCACGATCGATTAGGTCTCGATTCGGTGCTCACCCCGGCTTCTGGGCGGCGAATCCGGCTCGGCGCCACCGGATTCGCACACCGTCCGCGCCGAACAGTGGCGTGACCGGCGCTTCGGCGGCGTACCGGTGGGCGGCAGCCGGTGCCAAGCACCCGGCCTGCACGCCCATCGGCCCGAAAAGTCTTGACCTGGTTAATTTTCGGCTAATGAATCGCGGCGACGGCCGCCTCGATCGGATCCTGCCCCGAAACCAACTCGAGGGTGCGCCGAAAAGTGTTGTCGGCGACCAAGATCGACGCGAGCGTCGCGGCCACATCGGCACGCGGCACCTCGGCGCGCCCGACCGGCGGTGGTCCCAGCGTGATCAGACCGTTGCCCTCGGCGTCGGTGAGCATGCCCGGTCGCACTACGGTCCAGTCCAGCGCGCGCGCCCGCAGATCGTCCTCGGCCTTGGTCTTGGCATCGATATAGGCGGCCCACACCTCGTCGGTCCCCGGCGCGGGCGGCTGACCGGCACCCATCGTCGAGATCTGCACGAACCGGCGCACCCCGGCCCGGTCTGCCGCGTCGGCCAGCTGGACCGAGCCGCCCAGGTCGACGGTGTACTTGCGGTCCACGCCGCTGCCCGGCCCCGCGCCCGCGGCGAACACCACAGCGTCCGACCCGGCGACGGCGCCGACGAGATCGGTCGGGTCGTCACGTTCCATGTCGTGGATCACGGGGACGCCGCCGGTCGCGGTGATGTCGGCGGCCTGGGCGGGATCGCGGATGAGGGCGTGCACCTGATGGCCGTCCCTGGTGAGTAGCCCGGCCAGTAGCAGGGCGATCTTGCCGTGTCCGCCTGCGATGACAACGCGCATAACCTGTGCTCCTTTCGCCGCGCGGCGCGGACCTCAGCGTTCCGGGCCGCCGGGATTGCAGTTCGCCGAGACCGTGGCCGAATAGCCGACGGCCGGTCGCCACGGTTCGAGGTTCCAGCTCGTCTTGTCCGGCGCAACCATCCTCGCCCACACCCAGTGGCACAGGAACTGGTCACGCATTCCCGGCGAGTCGGCGGAGGAGTCGAGGGCGAGCACTTCCTGCCAAGCCGTCTCGTCGGTGCCGGGTGCGGCGGTCTTGCGACCCGCCACGGTGGGGAACACGAGCAGGCGGGGGCCGTCGACATTGCTCGTCCAGCGGACCTCGTCGATGAGCGGCAGTCCGGCGTACGGGTCGACCGTGGTGGTCGGCGGTGCGAGGGTGACGGCGGTGCGCTGGGCGGTCGTGGTCGGTGCGGCGGTGGTCGGCGCGGCCTGCTCGGCTTCCTGCGAACCGCAACCGGCCACGGCCAGTGCCGCGACGGCCACGGCGACCGGGTACCGCCACCGTGTCACGCGCGCCTCCTGTGTCCCTGCGATCGGGACACGACCGCCGCACCAGCCTAGTGCGACGGTCCAGCGTTCAGTGCCACAGCGAACGGCACGGCAGCCGGCGCAGGCCGGGTTCCACTCGTCCGTCGACCGTCACCAGCAGACCCGCGTGCACAGCGGCGGTGGTGAATTCCCAAGCCTCGGACTGGGTTGCGGCGTATTCGAGGACCATCGCGTCCTGCGGAGTCGGGCCATCGAAGTAGACGGTGATCCGCCGCGTCGGTATGTCGGTGTGGTCGAGGGGGTGACCGGCGGCGGCAATGTTCGCGTCGATGGGAATCATGGCGTGCTCCTTCTGCCCCGGCGCTGGTGGGCGCCTTGCTACTCGACGGTAGGGCGCTCGACCATGAAGGAGAACATGTTCCGGACGCGGCTGGAGAATTCACAAACCGCCTGGTCCGGAGCCGGTACTTTCTCCGAAGTATCGAGTACGCGCGGTTGTTGCGATCCGGACGCGGGGCGTGCACGAGTCGGGAACGACGGCCGTGCGCCGATGCGGTGGGACGTACCGTGAGAACACTGACGACGGCGCGCAGGGGAGGTTTCGCCGCGGCTTCGAGTACCGCATCGCCGGGTGTCAGGTCACGAGTCCGATGTGCCACCCGAAGGCGTGTGAGTGCCATGAGATCTGTGCGTGTCCTGCTCTGTTCGCTACTGCTGTTGTGTCCGCTCGCCGTCGGCACCGCAACCGCCGAACCTCTGCCCCCGGCCGCGCCGGGAATCCTGCCCGATCTGCAACGCTGGATCGATCAGGTGCTGCCTTCGCCGATCCCGTCCGGTGCGGACACCGACCCCGCCGCCGAGCTCGCCGCGTTGCGGGCGGCCGTAATGCCCTCTCCCGTGGGCGATCCCACCTTCGATCACTGGCCCGACGGCCTGGCCGAGCTGGCGCCGGGCGACCTCGTCGAGGTACGCGACATCACCGCCGTCGCGGGCCCGCTGACCCTGGTTCCCGTGCGGTCCGCGCATCTGCTCAAGTTCCGCACCTCCGACGCCCACGGTGGCCCGTCGTTCGCGACCGCGACACTGATCGTGCCCGCCACCGAGTGGACCGGTCCCGGCGACCGCCCGGTGTTGGTGAACAACCTGCCCATCGACGCGCTCGGCCTGTCCTGCACGCCCGGTTACACGTTCACACACGGGCTTTCGCCGAAATCGAGCGCCACCGAGTTCCTGCCACCGACCACCCAGCTGGCGGTGCTCCGCGGATACGCGGTGCTGATCCCCGACCATCAGGGCCCCCGAATGGCTTACGCCGAACCGTATGTCGCCGGACACGCAGTGCTGGACGCGATCCGGGCCACCAGGAATGTCGAGCCGCACACCTACGGTGCCAGCCCGTTCGCGATGACGGGATACTCCGGCGGTGCCATCGCCACGCACGGCGCCGCGAAGCTGATCGCCTCCTACGCACCGGAATTGGCCGAGGTGATCGTCGGTGCCGCCCTCGGCGGCGTGCCCGCTGACTTCGAGATCCTCGCGCGCAGCATGAACGCCAATCTGGCTTCGGGCATCTTCATGGCAGCGACCCTCGCGGTCGGGCGCGAGCGGCCCGAAATCCTGGCCGCCATGAACAATCTCGGCCGCTGGGTGGCGACCTCGGCGATGAAGGACCAGTGCGTGAGCATCTTCGCGCTGCCCGGCATCCTGCACCTGCCCATCGATGTCGGCGCCAATATCGCCGACCCACTGCACTCGGACCTGGCCGCCCGGATCTACGAGGTCACCCGGATGGAGGGAATGCGTTCGGCCACACCGCTCTACGTCTACAACGGGGAGCAGGAGTTCTGGATCCCGGCCGAGGGTGCGCGCAATCTCTATCAGGAACAGTGCGAACTGGGCGCGACGGCGGTGTATCGCGGGGTGCTGGGCGAGCACATCGTCGGTGCGGTGACGGGATATCCGGAGGCGATGCTGTGGCTCGACGAGCGGCTACGGGGGATTCCCGCGCACAGCGAATGCTGAGGCCCTTTTTCCGGCCGAAATGTCGGTGTTTCAGTGCTCGGTCAGTGTGAACGGCCGAATGTTCTGGGAAGTATCACTATTTCGCCAGTTTGGCGTCCCGACCTGCGGGATCGTCGTGGGGAAAAGTTCCTGTGTGCCGTCATGGGGCCCGTCGTGGACGGGTGGTGAACTACCCAGAACACCACGGAGAAACGAAATGCCGTGAATTCCCGGGCTTATGTTCGGTGCGGTTTCGACAAGCCATTCGTATTCCCGATCGAAAAAGGGGACACGAATTATCGAATCGCACAGGAAGATACGCCAACGATGAAATCTCCCAGTCGCCGACGCACGCTGCAGACAGCGATGCTCACCGGCGTCAGCGCGCTCGCCGTGGCGCTCACCGGCCCAGGGGCAGGCGCGGCCCCCAACGACGCGCCGACCGAACAGGCTCTCGCCGAGATCATCGCCGCGGGCCGCTCGGTGGCCGGCCCCAGCGGCTCGGCCTGCAACTCCGGTAGCGGCACCGGCTCGGGCAACGGCTCCGGCGACTGCTATGGCGGCTCGGGCTCCAGCTCGGGTTCCTCGGGCGGCTACTCCAGCGACACCGTCGGCGTCGGCCCGGCCCAGACCTCGTTCCTCGCGGCCTTCGCCTACGGCCTGGGCAACGGTGACGCGGCGCCTCCCGGCGCCAACGACTGGAACTGCAAGCCCGCCGACGGCGACCGCCCGCTGGTCATGGTGCACGGCACCTGGATGAACGCCTACAACGGTTACGCGTTCATGGGCCCGGAGTTCAAGAACGCCGGGCTGTGCACCTTCACCTTCAACTACGGTCGCTCCAACCTGATCGAAGGTGGCGGTCTCGGTTCGGTGCTGCCCGGCGTGATGGGCACCGGCTACATCCAGGACTCGGCCGATCAGCTGGCCCTGTTCGTCGACCGGGTGCTCGCGGCCACCGGTGCCGACGAAGTCGACATCGTCGCCCACTCGCAGGGTGGTTCGATGTCGAACTGGTACACCAAGTTCGACGGCGGTGCCGACAAGGTGAAGAACCTGATCACCTACGGTGCCACCCACCACGGCACCAGCCTCGACGGCATCGGCGCCCTGGGCCGCATGATCAACAACCTGGGTATCGACATCCTCGGCTTCATCGAGATCTTCGTCGGGCACGCCGGTATCCAGCAGACCATCGGTTCGGACTTCGTCAACCAGCTCAACGCCAACGGCGACACCGTCCCCGGCATCGACTACACCATCGTCGGCACCCGGTACGACGAGGTCACCAACCCCTACGATCTGACCTTCCTGAAGCAGGGCCCGGGCTCCACCGTCCGCAACATCACCCTGCAGGAAGGCTGTGAGCAGGACGTCTCCGACCATCTCACGATGATGTACTCGCCGCGCGCCCTGTCGATCGCGCTCAACGCCATCGACCCCGGTCATCAGATCGTGTGCACCTTCAACCCCTGGCTGGTCGGCGGTGGCGGCAGCCTCTGACCCCGAGTGAAAACGGGCGCTGCCCGGGGAATCATCTCCGGGCAGCGCCTTTTTCGTGGATCAGACGGTGGTGCGGTAGCTGCGCGCGACCAGTGCCGAACGCAGGTACCACAGTCCCGACGGCTGGGTGGGGTCGAAACCGGTGAGCTGACCGATGCGCTTGAGTCGGTAGTCGACGGTGTTGGTGTGCACGTGCAACACCCGCGCGGTGCGCTGCCGGTTGAGGTTGTTGGCGATATGGCGCTGCAGGGTTTCCAGCAGTTCGGGGAACTGGTCGAGCGGGTCGAGCAGCGAGCCGAGGAATTCGCGACCCGGCCCCGGCCGGGTGAGCTGGTATTCGAGCGCGAGTTCGTCGAAGCGGTACAGCCCCGAGGTGACCTCGAGGCGCTGGACCATGTCGAGCAGTTCGTGGGCCTGATCGGCTGCATCGGGAATGCCGGTGGTGCTCGTCTCGACCAGCGCGGCCGTGATGCCGACCTGTGCGGCCTGGGAGAGCTGAGCGACCAGAGCGGTGAGGCCGTCGCGGTCGAAGGTGTCGGCGGGGATGAGTACGGTGCCGCCGTCGACACTGAGCAACGACAGCGCGGTATCACCGCAGCGCTTGGCCAGCTCGGCCTGCACGCGGCGCAGCTTGCGCCGGGCCACCACCTTCTGATCGAGGGCCGGGTTCGCCTCTTCGCGGTGCGGCGGAATGGACAGCGCGAGCACGGCGTACTGCTCGGCGATGGCGATGCCGCATTCGCGGGCCATGGTCGAGGTGCTGTGCCCGCCGAGCAGCGCGGAGGTGAGGGTGTGCACCGCCGTGTGATGCTCGCTGACCACACCGCGCAATTCGCGCACATAGGCCAGCGAGACCTGGCAGGTGATGGTGTCGAGCATTTCCATCACCATCTTCACGCCGTCGACGAGGTTGTCGTAGTCCTTCACCGACGCGCTCGAGACCACCAGGTCCAGGCCCATCTTGAAGCCCTCGGCGATGGAGTGGTGGATGGTGTCGATCGGCACGCCCTCGCGGGCCCAGCCGCTGGCGGCGTCCTGCAGTCGCTGCAAGGTGCTCGGTATGTCGCGGCCGTCGAGCATGCTGACCGCGAATTCCAGGCAGATGCGGGTGATGGTCGTGACGTCGCCGGTGATCGCGTCGCCCGGCAGCGTGCCGCACGGGGCGACGTTTTCGACGAAATGTCCTACCATCTGCCGTGACAACGCCCGGACGTCTTTGAGGGGAGACGACATCGGCCGCCCCGAGATCGTGAGCGATTGTCGTGGTGGATTGTGTACGGACATCTGAAGTTCCCTTCGCCTGATTTCGGCTGTCCCCCCGCTGTCCAGCCTGTTCACCCTAGCCAAGGCAGGCCCGATCCGGAATGAAACGCCGGGTTCTGGGTGACGTTCGCGTGTCCACCACCCGATGTTGGTGGGCGGTCACAAGGGTGGTCCCGGTGGCATCACAGGTTGTAGAGTTCAGCGCGCCGGAACGAACCGATAGGGGCACCACCATGCGACCTGCCGTCCGTTGTCTGGTCTGGGAACTGGACGAAACCCTGTGGGACGGTGTGGTCCACGACGGGACCAGCGCCGCGCCACGCCCACCGGCGTTGCGCACGTTGACGATGCTGAGCGACCGCGGCGTGCTGCATGCCGTCGCGGCCCGCGGCGACCGCGCACGCACCATGCGCACGCTGTATCGGCACGGGCTCCACGACATGTTCTCGGCGGTCGAGATCGGCTGGGGACGCAAATCGGCCGCGATCGTGCGGATCGCGGGCACCCTTGGGCTCGGGCTCGAGGGCATGGCGTTCATCGACGCCGAACCCGTCGAGCGCGCCGAGGTCTCGCGCTCGCTGCCGATGGTGCGCTGCTACGCGGCACGCAATGTCGACATGCTGCCGCTGCTTCCCGACTTCCGGCACGACCTGCGTTCGGGTCCGATGCCGACACCGCCACTGGGGTTCGAGCGGGTTCCGGCCTTCTGACCAGCGCAAATCCGGGACTTCGCACTGACGGCAAACGTGCATCGACTGCCGGAATCATGAGGTCAGCAGCGACAGCGTGAACCGCTCCGGAGTCGCGGACACGTCGTAGGCCGCGATCCGGCCCTCGCGCACCTGGAAGGTCAGCACGAAGACCGGCCTGCCCGCCCGTTCCAGCACCAGGCCGGGCCTGCCGTCGACGAGAACCAGGACCGCCTCGCGCGAGCGTTGCCGCAGCGCGACCGCGCCCTCGGCCACCGCACGGGCGCCGCGGACCACCGCGGCCATCCCCGGTGTGAGCGCCGCCGGATCGGCGGTGCGGACCACGTCGGGCGCGAGAATCTCGAGCAGCGCGACGAGGTCACCGCCGCGGGCGGCCCGCAGGAACGCGGCAACGGCCGCGCGCTGCTCGACGAGGTCGGCCGTGCTCATCGCGGCCGGTGCGTTGACCCGGTGCCGGGCCCGGCTGGCGAGCTTCTTGGTCGTCGCGGGGGTGCGCCCGAGTATCGGCGCGATCTCGGCGAACGGGACCGCGAACAGGTCGTGCAACACGAACGCCACCCGTTCCTCCGGACCCAGCGCGTCGAGCACCACCAGTACCGCACGCTCCACCGAATCGGTTTGTAGCGCTTCGGCTTCCGGACCGGCATCGGTGGTCGGGAGTTCCACTTCGTCGGCGTGGGTCTCGGGGCGGCGCGCACGGGCCCGCAACAGATCGAGGCACAGCCGGGACACGACGGTGGTGAGCCAGCCGTCCAGGTCGGCGATCACCGCGTCGGTCCTCGCCAGGCGCAACCACGCCTCCTGCACCACGTCCTCGGCCTCGGCGGTGGCACCGAGCATCCGGTGCGCGAGACGGCGCAGCCGGTCACGGCGCTGCTCGAACATCAGCGCGAGCGAATCCGCGCGCATCGGT
Organism: Nocardia sp. GTS18; assembly: GCF_013839555.1. Classification (NCBI taxonomy): domain Bacteria; kingdom Bacillati; phylum Actinomycetota; class Actinomycetes; order Mycobacteriales; family Nocardiaceae; genus Nocardia; species Nocardia sp. GTS18. Next base: position 26,612 of record NZ_JACBIU010000004.1, read on the forward strand.
CACCTTTCTGGTTCGCCGGTCGTCACCGGGAAAGACGGCACTCCGCCGTCGTCGCCGTGCTGTCTCCACTGTGGCAGAGGCGCTCGTCCGCCGAAAACGGAGGAATCCATGAACACCGCTTATGTCGTCGTCACCGTGCTCGCCGCGCTGGCCGCTCTGCTCGCCTCGGGAATCGACGTGTTCCGCGCCGACTGGGTGCGCGAGAACATGCGCGAGTACGGGCTGCCCACCTGGGCGCTGCCACCGCTGGCCGTCATCAAGGCCGCGGGCGGTATCGGTCTGCTCGCGGGGCTGGCCTACCGGCCACTGGCCGTAGCCGCCGCGGCCGGGCTGGTGCTGTACTTCATCGGCGCCGAGATCACCGTGCTGCTCACCCGCTGCTACTCGCACGTGGCCTATCCGCTGCCGTATCTGCTGCTCGCGGGCGCCTCGCTGGCGCTGGCCGTGGCGTGAGAGCGGTGGTGGCGTGCCGTGCCGGCGCGCCACCACCGTCGTCTCAGGCGCTCGCCAGGATGAAGTCGGCGGCCTGTTCGCCGATGAAGATCGCCGGCGCGTTGGTGTGCCCACGGATGATCAACGGCATCACCGAGGCGTCGGCCACGCGCAGACCTTCGACCCCGCGCACCTTCAGATCCGGGCCGACGACGCTGGCGGCGTCGGTGCCCATCCGGCAGGTGCCGACCGGGTGGTACAGGGTGTGCGAGAACTTCTCGATGGTCAGCGCGATCGTGGCCTCGAGATCGTCGGGTGCCTGCGGCGGGTAGATCAGCGGCCCGAGCGTGCTCTTGAGCGCCGGCTGGCCCGCGAGCCCGGCGCACACCCGCAGACCGGCGGTCAGCGCGGCCAGGTCGGCGCCGTCGGGGTCGGACAGGTAGCGCGGATCGATCACCGGCTTGGCCGTCGGGTCGGCCGAGGCCAGACCGATCCGGCCACGGCTGCGCGGACGCAACAGGATGGACCCGAGGACCACACCATGCTCGGTCGCCTCGACGAGACCCTCGTGATAGAACGGCGCGGGCGCGTAGATCAGCTCGAGGTCGGGGTGCTCGAGCTCGGGTTCGCTGCGCACGAAGCCGTACGCCTCGCCGACATTGGAGGTGAGCATGCCCCGGTGCCGCACCACGTAGTTCAGCAGTTCCAGCGGCTTCTCGGCGGTGTACAGCGAATCGGACTCCACGCTGTAGCCGAGCGCGGCGATCAGGTGGTCCTGCAGGTTGGCGCCGACCTCGGGGGAGTGGGCGACCACATCGATGCCGTGCTCGGTGAGCTGTTCACGGTCACCGATACCCGAAAGCTGCAGCAGCTGTGGGCTGTTCACCGCGCCGCCGCACAGGATGACTTCCTTCGCGGCGGTCACCACATGGGTCTGCCCCTCGTGCAGGAACTCGACCCCGGTGGCCTTGGTGCCCTCGAACAGCACCCGGGTGGCCAGGGCCTCGGCCCGCACGGTGAGGTTGGCGCGCTTCATCGCGGGCCGCAGGTAGGCGTCGGCGGTGCTCCAGCGCCTGCCGTCGCGCTGGGTCACCATCGTCTGGGTGAAACCTTCGGGCGCCGGACGATTCGCGGCCTCGAGTTTGTGCCCCGCCTGCCGGGCCGCCTCGAGGAAGGCGTGGGTGGAGGCACGCGGACTGCGCTGGCGCTGCACGTGCAGCGGCCCCTTCGCACCCTCGTCGGGGAACTGCGCGTCCTGCACCTTCTCGATCTTGCGGAACTGTTCGACGGCCGAAGCGAAGTTCCACTTCTCGCCCGCCAGCAGCCCCCATTCCTCGTAGTCGGCGCGGAAACCGCGCACCCACATCATCGCGTTCATCGACGACGAGCCGCCGAAGGTCTTGCCGCGCGGCCAGTAGATCCGGCGGTCACCGAGCGCGGCCTGCGGTTCGGTGGAGTAGTCCCAATCCCGTTCGCTGCGGAACAGTTTCGAGAACGCCGCCGGAATATGGGCGAACTTGTCGTCGTCGGCGGGCCCCGCCTCCAACAGTACGACCGTGGTGCCCGCGTCGGCGCTGAGCCTGTTCGCGAGCACCGCCCCCGCTGACCCGGAGCCGACGATCACGTAATCCGCGGACGTCCCACCTGCTTGCACTGTCCAACTCCGATCCTGCACTGCATCTGTCGTAGCCAACACGGATACACCCGGGGCCCGCGTGAAAACACCGCGAGCACAGCCTGACTCGGCGTCGGGCCGGGTGCTGCAAGCAGCGTACTGACAGTCGGCGTGCGGTGGGACTCAGTAGGTCCCGGCCGCCGCGGCACGACCCGCGCGGCGACCGTAGAAACTGCCGTCACCGAGCGATGCGCCGCTGACATAACCGCCCGCGCACAGCCCTGACGTGCACCGACCGGCGGCGAACAGCCCCGGAATCGGCTCGCCGCTCACATGCAGCACCCGCGAATCCAGGTCGGTGCGCAGCCCACCGAGGGTGAATCCGGCGGTGAAACCGCGCAGATCGAACCCGGCCAGCGAGCCCTCGATCGGGCGCACCCACTCGGGCTTCTTGCCGAGCAGGGGATCGCTGCCGTTGGCGGCGTGCCGGTTGTAGGTGGCGACCGTCGTCTGCAGCGCCTGCTCCGGCAGAGCCATCTCGGCCTCGAGTTCGGCGACCGACTCGGCGACCCACTTGGGCGGGAACCGGAAGAACGGGGTCGAACTCTCGGTGGCGAGCGCCTCCTCGAGGGAACGTTCGTCGAGGATCAGGAAGGCCTGGTTCTCCTGCCGCAGCAGGGTGGCCTGTCCGATCCGGCCGGGGTAGGTGTCCTCGGCGATGTAGCGCTGTCCGCGTCCGTTGACGAGGATGCCGCGCGCCATCATCTGTGGGTCACCGAAGATCGCGACCTCGCTGGCGTCCATGTGGGCCAGTTCGGCGCCGAGTGCCTGCGCCAACCGGATGCCGATGCCGTCGTGCTCTTCGATGGCCGCGCCGGGGCGTCCGCTCAGCTGCGGGGTGTAGCGATCGATCATCTCGGTGTCGTAAGCGAAACTGCCGGTCGCCAGGACCACACCGCGGGCAGCCCGGACCGTGACCGGCTTACCGAACCGGGTCGCGAGGAGGCCGACAACCCGGTCGTCGGCATCGACGATCAGCCGCCGGATGCGCGTGTCGTATTCGACGGCGACACCGAGCTCGGCAACGGTGTCGGCCAGTGGCTTCATCAGCATGTAGCCGCCGCTGCGTTCGCCGATCTTCTTGTTCGCCAGCTGCGGAACATGCCCGCGCGGTGCGGGTTTGGCGATGTCGAGGAACGGCGCCGCGTTCTCGCCGCCGGAATACATCAGGCCCTCGTCGTGGGGCGGCTCCCAGCCCGGCTCGCCCCAGAACTCCTCCTTGAACGGCACACCACAGTTCACCAGCCAGTCGTAGTGTTCGACACTGCCCGCGCAGTAGTCGGCGATCTTGGCGGCATCGACACCGGGGCCGAGCGCGGCGGTCAGGAAGGTGGCCATGTTCTCGGGGGTGTCGTCGAAGCCGAGCGCACGCTGCAGCGCGGTCCCGCCGCCGAGGTAGACGAAGCCGCCCGCCAGCGCGGCGGCCCCACCCCAGCCGCCGGTGCGTTCCAGGATCAGCACCTTCGCGCCCGCGCGCGCGGCTTCGATGGCGGCACACACCCCCGCGATGCCGTAGCCGGCGACGACCACGTCGACCTCGAAATCCCACTGGTCGACGGCGTTCTCGCGCAGAGGCCGGACGGTGTCGGTACGCGGGCTGTTGTCGGTCACGGCTGCCTCCGATGGTGGGTGTGTACCGAAATGGTGCCGCGTGGACGCCCACAAAACAAGAACGTGTTACAGAATTCCCGTCCAGCGGGACACGGAATTCGGCCCGCGGCTCCGGTACGGTGGCGATCGAACCCACGTCGAGAAGAATCTGGTGGTGCACACGTGAGCGCGAACATTCGGGACATCGCGGTAGAGACCTTGGCCGGCGAGCCGACCACGCTGGGCGAACTGGCCGGCGACAAGGCCGTGCTGCTGGTGAACGTGGCCTCGAAATGCGGGCTGACCCCGCAGTACAGCGGCCTGGTCGAACTGCAGAAGAGCTACGGCGAGCGCGGTTTCACCGTGATCGGTGTGCCGTGCAACCAGTTCATGGGCCAGGAACCCGGCAGCGCCGAGGAGATCCAGGAATTCTGCTCGGTCACCTACGGTGTCGACTTCCCGCTGCTGGCGAAGACCTCGGTGAACGGCGACGACCGGCACCCGCTGTACCAGGTGCTCACCGAGACGCCCGACGCCGAGGGTGCGGCCGGTGACGTGCAGTGGAACTTCGAAAAGTTCCTCATCGCCCGCGACGGCTCGGTGGCCGCGCGGTTCCGTCCCCGCACCACCCCGGACGACCCCGAGGTCGTGCGGTCGGTCGAAGCCCAGCTCTGAGTTACTGCGCGTTGGCGAGCAGCGCGTACTGCGCTGCCGCCTGCTTGCGCACGGTTCCCGCTTCCGGCCCGCTCACGAACCCGCCGTAATTCCGGTAACTCACGTAGCAGCGAGTCACCGCGGGCGCGCTGCCGGACGCCCGGCGCTCGGCGCAATACGCACCGGGCACCGCGTCCGGCCCCGGGATCTCCCGCGCGGCGTCGCTGAGTGTGTCGCGCCAGGTCGTGCCGAAGGCGCTTGCGCCCGCCTGGTCCCGGAAGTGGAACAGGGTGGTGGTGTAGGAGTGGGCGACGCTGTCGACGCCACCCCGATCCCATGCGGCGGCCAGTTCGGCCGGTTCGCTCGCCCGGTAGTGCCTGCTGGCGCGGCCGGTCCACGCCGCGTATTCGCGTGAGGAGATGGCGATGCGCTGGTTCGGCGGACCGGGAATCAGGGTGCGGCGCAACAGGTCGTCGGGGTCGCGGGGCAGATCGGCGAGCTGTTCGGGCGCGGTCGGGGTGAACTCATCGAGTAGCGGCACCTGCGCGTCGAGGACCTGGGCCACCCGGCGGGCCAGCGCGTCCACATCGGGGGTCGGGTGCTGCAGGAACAGGCTGACCACGATCTCACCGTGCGCGAAGAGCGCGCCGATCGTCTTGATGCCCGGCCGCCAATGTGCGTGTGCGCCGGGGTATCCCGGAATCGGCACCGGCCGGTTGTCCGGGCTCACCGCGAAATCGGTCGCGGCCAGATCGCGTGCGGCATCGGCGGCCGTGCTCTTCCCGGGGAACCGCATCAGGACCACCCGGGTCACCTTCGCGTCGGTGTCGATGGCGGGCACGTTCTTGTCGAAAGCCCGGCTGCCCTGGGCGATATCGAACGCGACGATCATCCGATGTCGTTCCAGCGTGGGCAGATTGACGTTCGAGGCGGCCGATGTGTCGACCACGCGGCGCGGGGTGTCGAGCACGTCGGTGCCCCAGTTGTAGGTGAGCGCCGGATCGAGATCCTGGGGAAACACCACCGCGCCGCCCATCCGCAACCCTTCGAGGATCGGGCCGTCCGCCGCAGTGCGTCCGATCTCCACATCGGCGGGCGTGGTCGTGTAGCTGCCCACGTCGAGGCCGCGCACGTCGAGTTCGCCGGGAGTCGCGGTGCCGGAGACGGTCGCGCAGCCGGTGAGGAGGGTGGCGAGCGCGCCGAGGGCGACGCGTGTTGTCACAGTGGTGCGGTGGCGAGCCATTGGTCGATCATCTCCTGATGGGTGTGCCCTGGCCAGTACACCTGAAGTAACACGCTCGAATGAGGTGCGGCGTCGAACTGCACCAGCAGCCACGGCCCGTCGGACCCGTTGAATTTCCGCACGGTCACCGGCCTGCCGTACCGCGACCGCACCTGTTCGTTCGCGCCGTTCGGCAGGGAGGCGACATACCGGTCGGCCGTCGCGGCGTCGGGGTAGGCGAGCACCTGCACTTCCAGCTTCTCCCGGTCGGTGCAGTTGAACCCGTTGTCCCACAGGGCATCCGGATTCTTCGTCGCGAAACTGCACCGCAGGTCCCGATATCCGGTGCTGTCCGGACCGGCCGGGAGCAGCTCGGGGAACAGGGCGATGATGGGGCGACCTGCCGCCCAGGAGTCCGTTGTGGTTGTCGTCGGCGCGGCGGTGGTGGTGCTGGGAGGTGTGGTGGTGCCGGTGGTATCGCGGGATGACCAGAGGACTCCGGCAACGACGGCGGCGATCACCGCGAACGCGGCGGCGGACCATCCGACGCGCGCTCGCCTGGATGTGCCGGGAGACGCGCTCGAGCCGGTCGGCAGGGGAGAGTGTTGTGCGCCGACAAACGGGGTGGTGCCGGTATCACGGAAGGGTGTGGGGAGATGCGGTGCGGAGTTTTCGTCGAGTGGTGTACCGCTGAAATAGGGACGCTTTTGTGCACTCGGATCGGTTGACGGGGCGACCCCATGAATGAGTGCTGCTTGTGCGGCGTCGACCATCTCGGTACAGGTGGCGAACCGCTGTCCAGGATCCTTCGCCAGCGCCCTGGCGAAGACGGAATCCATCGCAGGCGGCAGGCCCGGCGCCCGTTCGGTAACCCTCGGCACCGGCTGCATCAAGTGTGCGCCGATCAGTGCGCCCGCCGTAGTCGCGGTGTAGGGCGGCTGTCCGGTCAGCAGGTGGAACAGCGTGCAGGCGAGGGAATACTGGTCCGCGCGCGGACCGGCCGCCCGCCCGTCGAGGTGCTCTGGTGCGGCGTAACGCAGGGTCGCCACCACCGCGCCGGTCTGGGTCAGCGCGGTGGCCTCGTCAACCGCCTTGGCGATACCGAAGTCCGTGAGCAACACCTGCTGTGACCCCGGAACACCTTCGCGCAGCAGGATATTCGCCGGTTTCACATCGCGGTGCAGCAATCCCGCCGCGTGCGCGTAGTCGAGTGCCGCCGCCGTCGACCGCGCGATGTGCAGCGCGTGCTCCGGCGCCACCGGCCCCGTCCGCAACACGGTTTCCGCGTCGGACCCCGCCACGTACTGCATCGCGATCCACAACCGTCCGCCGTCGCTGCCCCGGTCGTGCACGGCGACGATATTCGGGTGGTCGAGCCGCCCCGCCAGCTCCGCCTCCCGCTCGAACCGCCCGCGGAAAACTGGATCCGCCGCGAACGAGGAATGCAGCAATTTCAGCGCGACCAGGCGCGGCAACCGGGGGTGCCCGGCCGCGTACACACTGCCCATCCCACCCGACCCGAGCACCCGCTCGATCCGATAACCGGCGAACATGTCCCCGGCCCTGAGCTCGTGCATGCCTGCAAACCTAGCTCAGGGACCGCCACCTCGGAGGCCGACGCCCAGGACCCCGCCACCGCGCCGTCGAGATACGTTCCCTACCAAGCGAATAGATCATCTAGGCTGATTTCGGAAAGGCACCCGTCCGAAATCACGGAGGAATCCGATGTCGCACGCTTCTGCCGCATACCCCAGCTCCGTGCCCGTCGGAGTCGATACGACTCGGGCGAGTATCGCTCGCGTGTACGACGCCGCCCTCAACGGCAAGGACAACTACGAGGTCGACCGCGCCGTGCTGGCCCAGGTCCGCACCGTCGCGCCGCAGGTGAACGATCTGGCCTGGGCCAACCGCGATTTCCTCATCCGCGTGTGCCGCTTCCTCGCCAGAATGGGGATCGACCAATACCTCGATCTCGGCTCGGGATTACCCACGGCGGAAAACACCCATCAGGTGGTGCAGCGGGTGAATCCCGAATCGCACGTGGTCTATGTCGACAACGACCCGTCGGTGCTGACGCACGCGAAAGCACTACTGGCGAGCAACAGCCGCACCCACATCGCCGAGGCCGACATCTTCGCGCCCCTCGATGTGCTCGGCAACGAGACCGTGCGGACAGAACTCGACTTCACCCGCCCGATCGGGCTGTTCCACATCGGCACCCTGCACCACTACCTCGGTGAAGACGCCCCCACCCTGATGCAGACCTACATCGACGCCCTCCCCGCGGGCTCCTTCGTCGCCATCGCCCACTTCCACGACCCCGAAACCCCGGACTACAGCGAACTGGCCAAGAAGATGGAAGAGAAGTTCATCCACAGCCCCATGGGCAGCGGCCGCTTCCGCACCCGCACCGAAATCCAGGCCATGTTCGGCACCACCACCCTGATCGAACCCGGCCTCGTCCGCTGCGACGACTGGTGGCCCGACGGCCCCCACCTCACCCCCCTTTCCGACGTCCGCCACTGCATCCTCGGCGGCGTCGGCCAGAAGCGCTAGCGATCTGGCGACATTGGCGGGAGCGGGCCGGCTCGGTGATCAACCAGCCCCATGCCTGTCCGGCGCATCTGGTCGCGTGGCTGTCGGCAGGCTGAACTAACGGAATTTGATGCCTCGCCGAATAATTAGCGTGGTTCGATCGAAGATATGTTGTCGTAGAACGTGGAGGGTATCGCCTGGCGGGAGACCTCAGCGCGGATAGTGGCGAGGAATTGCTCGAATCCGTGACGGGCAGGCACACGAGCCACTGCCCATTCGCTTGCGCTATGTTGACGGTTCTTCGCGGCGGTAAACGTCTAGGTAAGGATCCTGTCGAGGCGGGCGGCGGCCAGCACAGCCTCTGGAGTGCCGTAAATTCAGACACTACAGAGCGCTTCGTGCCAGACGTGGTTATCGACCGTTGCGATGTGATCATCCGGTGTGTCGGCCAGCGCAATCTGTTGAATGGTGTCGTAGCTGGTGCGGAAGGCGCCGGTGAGTTGCTGGTAGCTGTCGGCGCGTTTATCCCGTTGCCAGCGGGTGATTTCGGCACGCTGGTCCCAGAAGCGGCCGATCACAATGCCGACCACAGCAGCTGACGCCGCCAGCAGTGCGGCGGTCATCAATAGGCTCCTCGCTGTTCGTTGATCTCCGCGGGTTGGTGCGCGGTTGTAGGAGTCATCTGTGTCGAGTGAAACACTCGTACAGGCACTGGCGGCAGGTCTAGTTCACTGCGTGCCGCGCTGACGAATTGTTCGAATGCGGCTCCGGCCGGCTCGCGCGCCTGATTCCACTCGGTGCGGTCCTGGATTCGGCGGTCGGTCGCGGCGGTGAACAGGGCGCCGAGAGCTTCGTCCAGTTGGGTAACCGCGACGACAACATCGGTAGACCCGTGGAGCCACACGGCGGCGACTGCGCTATCCCACGCCGCGAACCCGCCTGAACGAGTGTGCTCGACGAGGGCTTGGAACGACGCGGCATCAGCGCCGGTCAGGGCAACGACACGAACCGCTTCATAGGTGACTTGGAACTGTTCGATGACACGCTGATAACTAGCAGTCTTCTGATCACGACGCCAGCGAGTCGATTCGGATCGTGTGTCCCACAAGCGCCCGATCATGACTCCGACCAGGCCGGCCAACGCGGCGAAGAATGCTGCGGTCATCGTTCCCCCAACGGACCCCTGAACGGAGCCATGGCTAGTCTACTGTCCCCATCGTCATAGGCATAGCCACCCATCCGGGTACCAGCGCCGCCTGGATACCAGGATCGGGTTCGAGACGACAACATCGCCGCTCCTCGACGGATCGTCTTCGATGCGCAGCTAGGGCTTGTCAGACAGTCGAATGTCTGCTCTTGCCGATTCCACGGTGTTGAAGTGGTCTTCTCCCAAGAGCTCGGCCCACTCGCGGCTGTCTGTCCTGCGTGTCGGAGCGTCACAGTAGCGTGCTCATCGACGGATGGAGAGCGTGGAGTTCGTGATGGGGTCTACTTCGAACTGGTTGTTGAGCCGGGGATTGACACCGAAGACGGTGTACTCCGCGGTCAATGTACAGCCGAGCGGGATTCGCACGGATTTGCCGCAGAAGCCCCTGGCTGGGGGCACGTTCGCTGATGGTTCGTTTCTGGTGGTGGGGAGCTCGTCGGACGAAATCGTACAGCCAGCGTCTGTCGGCTGGAGCGACACCACCGCGTACGGGCGATGACCATGCGACTCAGTCGAGGGGACCGCCGTGCCAGGTTGGAAGCGGGCGTGTCCCGGCGGCGACCTGGTGGGCGGCCTCGGCGAGCAGGCGGGTGGAATCCAGTGTGGGTAGAGGGGATACGTCCGGGGTTATCAACAGGGGGATCTCGGTGCAGCCCAGAGCGACGGCGTCGCAGCCCAGACCGTGCAGCCGGTTGATGATATCGAGGTAGCGCTGCCGGGATGCGGTGGTGAACACTCCTTCACAGAGTTCGGTGAAGATGATGTCGTCGATCGAGCGGCGTTCGTCGGAGTCGGGGATCTCGGCGGCGATCCCTTTGGCCGCGAATACGCGCGGGTACATCGGGCTGGTCATCGTGTACTTGGTACCTAGCACTCCAACTCGCTGGTAGCCTTCCGCAGCCGCCTTTTCCGCGACGATTTCCGCGATGTGGAGGCCCGGCAGGGTCAGGTTGTCGCCGGCGGACTCCAGGGCCATATGCGCGGTGTTGTCGGGGCAGACGAAGAACTCTGCCCCGGCCTTGGCGAGGCGGTCGACGCTGGTAGCCAATGTCTTTCGAATCGCACTGTGGTCGCCGGCTTCCCAGGCGGGCATGCTGCGGCCCATGGCGATGCAGTCCAGGGTCACATCTGCGTGCTGGTGCGGTCCGAGTTCGCGGGCGCCCTCCTGGGAGAGGGTCCGCAAGCACAGCGACGCTCCTTCGATACTGTGCGCCAAGATCCCGACGTGTCTCATACGTTGCTCCTTGTCAGCACGAATAGCGCCGTCCATTTCCCGAATAGCGTTCATAATGAACCCGTTTCGGCCCACCGCGCTGCGGACCGCTCCGCTACCTTTCGGAGCCGCTGGAGGAGGACCCGGTTTTCAGCCTGTTCGAGCCGGAAGGCAGTCGGAGGTTGACGTCGGGAACGCCGGTACCGTTCTCTGCCAGCAATGCTCGTTCCGGAAACGATGATGGTGGACGCGAGTGCCGCCAGGATGTGGTTCGGCATTCTGTGCGTGAGGGTGGTTCAGTCGTTGGTGTCCGCGAGTTCCCGGACTGCGGCTGCCAGTGGTTTCCATGCGTGTTCGGGTAGGTCGTGTCCGACTCGGGGAAGAAGGAGCAGCCGAGAGCCGGAAATCCGGGACGCGATGGCATGAGCGGCATTGGTTTTGATCAGCGGATCGTCTTCGCCGTGCACGACCAGGGTCGGCCGCGTGATCTCGGTGATCGCCGGCCCGCTCCACTGGGCCCCGATCTGCCGGCTCTGTGCCTCCCGGTCGTGAATTCCGCTGTCGGGGTTGTGTTCCAGTCGGGCGCGCACGGCCGCCTCGTCGAATTCGTGACGGGGAGAGGCGAGGAGTTTCGCCACCGCGACGCCCGCATCGGTCGCGCCCGCTCGGGTGTCGGGAAACTTCACCCGGGCGAACTTCGCGAGCGTGCCCAGCCGGATGTAGCGCAGTGCGCGCAGTCCGATGACATCCCCCGGGATGGCATCGACCGAGGTGAGGGTGCGTACGCGGGCGGGGTGTCGAAGGGCGACCCGCTGGGCGACCGCACCACCGAGGGAGACGCCGAGCACATGCGCCGAACGCCAGCCCAGTTCGTCGAGCACCGCCACGGCATCGTCGGCCATATCTTCGGCGGTGTAGGCCGAACCGCGCCGAGCCAGCAGCGCGGTGATCGGGTTCCGCACTGCCGTGGGTGGCAGATGTGTCGATTCACCGCCGTCACGCTGGTCGTATCGCGCTACGGCGAAACCGAATTCGGCCAATTGCGCGCAGAACCCGTCGGGAAGCCAGTGCCGGTTCGCGCCAAGCCCGGTGGCGATAAGCAACGGTTCTCCGCCTGCGTGTGGCATGAACTCGTCGAACGACAGGCGTACCGCTCCGTTGTGCGCCCATCGTCGCGGTCCCCATTTCGCATCGGGTGACATCTCGAACCTCCCAAACTGTGATCAGTGAACGCAGTTTAAGATAGGGCATGACGGACACCGGGCGATAGGGGGTACAACGAGTGGCGCAGTCCGCGAAGGTGACGCCGACGGTGTGGGAACGCGCGGAAGGCAGGCGCGGGCCGGCTCCGGCGCACAGCCGCGACGATCTCACGGCCGCCGCGATCGAACTGGCCGACCAGGGTGGTCTGGCCGCTGTCTCCACTCGTCGGATCGCCGAGAAACTCGGCGTGAGCCAGTCGGCGCTGTACCGCTACGTGTCGGGTCGTGACGATGTACTCGACCTCATGGTCGATTTCGCTGCCGGCCAGATCGATCTCGACATGGCACCCAGTGGTGCGGTGATCGACGACCTCATAGCCTTGGCGGTCCGCGCGAAGACCGCCCACGTCAGCTATCCGTGGCTATTGGACATCCCTGTCGAGCCCTTGCGGGTGGGACCACGCGGGATCGCCTACCTCGAGTGCGCGCTGCGGGCCATGGCGGGCATCGACGTGCCGGGGCCGGTGAAACTACAGGTAATCGCGGTGTTGAACGCACTCGCACAACAGTTCGCTCGCGCCGAGGTGGGTGACCGGACCGCGGACCGGTCGCGGCGCATCTCCCAGGCGGCCTATCTCCACAAGACCGCCGAGCAAGGCGGCCACCGGCTTCTCGCGGCAGCACTAGAGGAATCGGGCCGCGACGGAGACGCACCGGATGACATGTTCGAACTCGTGCTGCGCCGAGTGCTCCAGGGGTTGCTCAGACCGGACTGACCGCAACGCCTAAGCGTCTTGGACGCGATGCGCTGGTAGCGCCATCACGACGACCGCGACGACGACCCTGGCGGCAGCGATCGACCAGAAGGCTTGCCCGTAATCGGCAGGTGCAGTGTTTGTCGCGGTGATCAACGCCCGGCTGGCGGTTGCTATGGTCGGCGAGTGCCGCCGTCTTATCACGTGACGTCAGTCTTGAACCGCGCCTCCATCGCGAGATTCGGTTTGGACTGGCGGCGTATGGGCGCAGCGCGGGGGATTGCCGGAAGCCACCGACCCGAGCAGGCCGGCTGCTTCCTTGCGCTCAACGACTTCGAGTGTGACTGGTTCGTACGCATGAACAACACCGGAGGACCCGTGGACGTGTGGGAAGTCCGCGGAATCCGGACCGATGATCTTGTGTTGTCACCGGAGGGCCATTACTACTTTCCAGGAGTGATCGCAGCAGCTCAGCTTCGGGTGATCCGGCGCGACGTGCCGCCTGTCCTGTCCTGACCGGCAACCACCCGCGAGATGCAGCGCCTCTTGCCATGATCGCGCGAGGCGAACGTACGCACATGCCGATTATCGTGCGTTTTGGCCGTTCCGGTGCAGGAAGTTCACCCTTAACCGGTGGAACCAGATGACCTTGTAGAGATTGAACTATCGACCGACGAGCGCCGACTGCTGTGGTGGGGTCTAGGAGAGTGGTCCGGCCCGGCGAACTGCAGTGAGAATCTAGCGATCGCGATGGACTTCGAAAGCGTGGCCGACCTACTCGAACAGGAGCGGCGATTGCGTTTGGCGTTGGAGGCGAGAGAAGTGCTGAGTGCGCGAGATTGGCGGCGCGCATTGTTGGCGACCGAGTTCGTCTTCGCGAGCGATGTTTTCGTTCTGGCGTGGAGTGGTCGATCACCACCGGGCTCCGGGACGAGGAGACTGTTCGTACACTTCGCCGGTTGCAACGCAAGTTCGCCCGCGCCCTGCCGGATGTATTGTATGGCCGTCGCTGATCTACATGTCCGCTCAAGCCGCAACCCGAGCGTTACGCGATCGATGAAAACGAGATCGACTCCGGCTGTCCGGTAGCCGTAGCCGTCTGCGCGTGGGCATCGCTATCCATGAGTACTTCAGCTGACATCGACGTCGCCTTCACTGACGATGACCTCGTATTGCGCGGTCGGACGCGGTATCGACCGCGCGATCGCCGACCGTGACCTCGGGCCGATCCTGCTCAACACCCGCGGCCGACGTATGGATCGCCACTGCGCCACAAAGCGTCTACGCGCCCTGGCCGCAGTCACGGTGGTTCGGCCCGCCTCACATGCATCCGCATATGCTGCGCCACACCTTCGTCACGACCTGCTCGATGCCGGTGTCGATCTACGCGATGTGCAGATCGCCGCGCGCCACGCCGACCCCCACACGATGCGCTACGACCGCGCTCGAAACGACCTCGACCGGCACGCCAACTACATCCTCGCCGCCTACATGGCCTCGGGCACATGAAATCCCATCGCATACAAGCTGATGCAGCGTCGGCCGGCGAACGCGCTCAACAGCCGATTACGGCGTGTCAGATCGCCTTAGCCCCGCTAGGGAGGTACGCGAGTCCGCGCTGGCGGATGGCTGACAGATGACGAAACCCGCTGACTACCAACAGAGTTCGTGTCTTATCGGGCGATCCGGCCTACGATCACCCGTATGGCTGCCTTGATCACGACCGTCGCGTTGGCGTTTGTCGGCTACCTAGCGACATATCTCAACAGCGTGCGGCTGGCTCAGAGACAGGCCCGGTTGACGAGGGTGAATCTTCAGCTGAGCGACTTCTACGGGCCCTTGTTCGCACTGATGGAAGCCAACACCCGGGTCTATGACACCTTTTCGGCGAAATACGTTCGGCCCGATGGTCGTGACCCCTTTCGCCACGATATCCCGCCGACCGAGGGCGAGCTCGCCGAATGGCGTACGTGGGCAACAGCGGTCTTCATACCGAACATCCAGGCGATGCGCGATGTGGTGGTGACCAAAGCCGACCTGCTCATCGAGAAGGAGATGCCGCGTGTCCTGCTCGAACTTTGCGCGCACACCTCTGGATACGAAATCACCGCGGCGGGCTGGGCACAGGGAGACTATGAGGACCACCTATCGCTGATTCCCTTCCCTGGGCGCGAACTTCGTGAGTACACCCGGGACCGGTTCATGTTCTTGAAAGGCGAGCAGGCACGGCTCCTGGGCGCCCGTACCAAGCATTCCGATGGGCAACGCTGAGGGATCGTCTATATCAATCAAGGGTCGACAAGGACCGCCTTCCCGGTGACCGGCCAGTCTTGACGCCGATCAACCGGCGATGCGAGTTTTGTTCCGGGACGCTAGGCGATGACACGGTCGAGATGTCCTGGCATGCCGCTGGGCGTGCATAGCGAGGGTCGTGGGGACGAACGCGCTCAACTGCCGATAAGCAAAGGACTCGGACTGCACTACGCTTCCCGCATGCTCAAGCTCAGACTGACGAATCCATTCGACGACAAGATGATCACGATGTGGCTGGAGCCTCTCGGCGAGGACTATTGGATGCGCCCCAAGGAAGCGTTCACGGTCGAGTTCAACGAGAGCGAATACTCCGAGTCCATGTGCGGGGCGCATTTCGATGTCTCGTGGTTCCCAGGAGGGGACCTGGAAGTCTGGTCGGGCGCGCTCGCTCTTGTCCGCGATCAATCCGGTGCTGAGCTGCAATGCGGGCATCAGCGACCGCTCGTCCAGTAGGGGCTGCGGACGTTGCGACTATCAGCGCTCATGTCGATGAGCGTGCTTTAGGCGCTCCCCAACTGATTGCCGCTGCTGCCGCGCTCAGGGTCGGGCAGCTTCGAAGAAGTTGCGGTAGAACCACGGCTTCGGACACCTCCGAGGGCGACGGCACGTTCCGGCCTCGATCAACTCAGCACGCAATTCATCGCTGACATTCGGGTGATGAGCAACCAACTCGCGGAACAAAATGGACGCGTCTCCATACATTCTGGCCTCGAGCTCCGCAGCAGGGCGCAGCGCGTCGGTCGGCACGCCAGGGTCGAGGATCGCATTCCACCGAACGTGTTCGTCTTGATCAATCACTAAGAGAGCCAGGGCATCCGGTGGGGTGTTCGGATTTCGTGCGGTCCACAGCCGCACCGGCCGAACCGTGTCGACAGCGAGCTCACGCAACCTATCCGGCAGGGTTTCGGGTTCCCGGGTTTCCAGAACGCGGCGGTACCCGCCCGACCGCTCGGCACGAGACCGCACTCTACGCATGTCCACTGCGGAAGTCTTCCACCTCACGAAGTAACCGTTGCGGAGAGAATGCGTTCTTGGGGCAACTTCATCGTCGACCCTCCTCACGGTGAGGGCGCGAGCGCGCCATAGGCGACCAGGGTCACTACCGCGATCAGTGTGGCGAATAAGTAGGCCAACGCCCACCTGGCGTTTGGTTCCGCCGAAGGCGAGCAGTCCCAATCCGGTCAGCAACTGGAGCGGGCACAGCACCAACCAGAGAGCTATCAGGTACGGGATCAGCAGCAGCACCGAGTACACGAACAATGCGATAGACAGGGCGGCGAGCGTCGGCGGGCCGAACCAGCCCGACCGCGGTCGCGGCAACTTGTTCATAGGTGGCCTACCAAGCCGACGACGATGAGCAGCACCAGCAGCCACAGCAGACTCATAGCGGTTCCACCAACCAGCATGGCGTGTACTCGGTGCCTGTGCCGCCCGACCGTCAGCACAACGGGCGGCGCCAGTGCGGATCCCGCCGTGACCGCCACCGCCGCTACTACCCGGTCGAAGCCGAGCATGTTCCATACAGTCAGAAACCACAGGAACTCGACGAAGAACAGCACTGCGCCGCTGAGAGTCGCCCATCGCCAGAACAGGGAATCGTTGTCGAGTTCGGAGTCAGGAAGATGCCACAGTGACGTCGGTGCCAAATCCCGCATCGCGATTCCGCCCCGCTTCCGTCACTTCTGCGCACAGCCCGTCCCGAGATCTACGGGAAAGCGTGCGATCGCCGTGCGGCGACATGGCCCCGACAGAAAACGGGCGCACCTGTTTCCCGAGCACATCAGGTCCTGTCTGTCGCGAAGCTCTCTGTCGGCGCCGTAATCGTACGCTGTCCATGGTTCGCGCGAAAAGTGTTGTCCGACACTTGGTCTCCTGTGGGCCGACGACTCTCGGCGGCAGAAAAGGCTGGTGAACGACGTCCCCGCTGAATCGAATGCTTGCTGCTCCTGCTGTGTACCTGCGATAGCACGATCTCGGACACCAGAGACACTGCTCTATACAAGCGTGGTTTCCGAGACTGGCGCAGGTGGGGTCGTCTACGCGCAGTCGTCCATCCCGAACAGGTCTCACGTGGCCGGATTCCCGCCATTCGCCTACCGGGCGGAGGAGCCGGGCGCCTGGGAGGGTCTGGCCTTGGTCGGAAGTAGCTCGAGCCGCGAACGTCGGCGTCCCGTCGATGATCCTCTGGCACTTCGGATTACAGGACGCCTGAGTCTGAACGTTCGCACCTGACGAATATCGGGATGCCCGCGACCAATGACGTTGATACCCTCCGCGCATGTCGGATCGACTGAGCAACGGCGCATCGGGAGCGCTTCGCCGTTTTGCCGGATGGGTAGCCCGTGGATCGGTCGGTCATCCGGTGCTGGACGGGATCAATTATTGGGACGAGTTGAAGAACTCACCTTCGCAAATGGAGATCTGCTTCGCCATCTTCGCCAACGTTCTCGAGTTCGATGACCAAGGTGAGCCCCTCAACGAGAAGTACGCCGAACGCCGCGCCGCACTGTGGCTCTATAAGTACTGCAAAGGCGAACTCCCGCCGGGAGAAGTGGACCTGCAGGCCTGGGAAGTCGAACTCTACTGACCACGCGTCCTGGGCTGAATGCACGGTAATGCCGCTGGGCGGGCGGTCTCGAAAGTCTGCATCTGCCGCGCCGCCCGCGCGATCCCGAGGGTCGCAGCACAGCTGACGAATCCACTCGACTGCCGATTTCCGTGAACCGGGTCTTCTACGACGCGGAGTATGCGATCCCGCAGCGGCGTACGGCGAATGAAGAGCCCGCCATCCAATGCAATGACTGGGTCGAGGGCGATGCTGACGGCGTGATCGGGGACCGACGTCGCTTCTTCGAGCAGAAGCGCAGAGTTGGCCGCCGCTGATACCAGGGATCGGTCGGCCGAATCGGTGTGGTCGCAGCTCTGGCCAGTCTTCTTTCCCATGAACAGAGTGTCGATCAGCGATCGAGCCTAGCGACCAGTTTGCCGGCTGAGATCGCCGAATGAAATGCCCGGTATGCAGAGTGCCGCGCTGTTCGAACCGGCTAGGAGTGGACGCCCAGGCCGGATTGCACCGCTACAGCACATCAGCACACGAGTATCGCTCTTGCCGAGGACCGTGCTGGAACTGGATCAAGGCTGGGTGCAGGCATGTTCGCGATCGAACGAGCCGACGCTTCCGGTGCCGGTGGGGAGGTTGCGGGTGGCGTCTGCGTATGCCTCTCCCGGGGTCGCCCCCTTACCGAAGCCCACGATCGGGAACCCTGCGACGATCGCGAGCGGACTCGTCACGACTGCACCGCAGCCGTTCGCGAACGTCACCATCATCCGGCAGTCGATGATGCCTTGACCCTTGCACGCTCGGTCGGCGGCTTGGATGGCGTCGGTTTCCGTGGGGTGGTTGATCGAAAACGCGTAGACGTTGCCCCACACGCTGAGGGAAATGGCGCCCCAGTTGACCGGGTCGGCGGCGGCGGGCGGTGCCGCAAGAACGGCAGCGGCGCTCACCGAGAGCGCCGCGGCCGCAAGGGATTTGTTGAACATGTGGCGTGCTTCCTCTGCGCGCCGACCAGGGTGCGGCGATCGCATGGAAGATACCGCAGCGCATGGACTCGAGATCGCCCCAAGTCTTGGGGGCACGGCAAAGATCATCACGCACTGCGGTGACGCAGCTGCCGAAACCGATGTAGTCGCACCTTCGCTGCGGGAGCGCCCCCGTAGGCGGCCATCGCCTCGCACAGAGACGGACGCAGTCAACCTATGACGACGTGCGGCCCGGGCCAGAGCCGTGGCTGCGGTGGATTCGGTCCTTGCCGATGTGCGAGCTTGGGCCGAGATCGCCCGAGGTGGTGGCGGATAAAGGATAAGTGGACACGCTGTGAACCAGCTGCATACGCTCCCATTCATGACCGAGCAAGAGCCGAACACCAGGTACCTCGACGATTCGAAAGTGCTTGCCGCTATTGGCGAATGGATCGCCCCTCGGGTTCAGCCGGTCTCCGTTCGTTTGCCCCTCGAGTTGGCCGAAGCAGCCGTGGCTGCCTGGAATCGTGACGAAAGCGGTGAGATCGGGGAGGAAACCCCCGACCAATATGCTTTACGCGACCGCGCTGCGGAGCTGGCACTGATCGGGTTGGCATTCTCTGAACGTGGCCGCCGCGACGGCGAAGACATGGTGGTCGATCTCCATGCTTCATCCGTCGCAGCCGCGATACACGCAGCGCAGTCCTCGGACCATCGCTGACGGCGCACGGAGCCGCCGAGCACACACCGTATTCGTCGTAGGTTAGGCGGCGCTGCATGGCGGCACGTAGCACGTCGAACCATCCGCTATTGCCGCGACCCGTGCGTTCACGAGGGTCGGTTCATGCCTGACACCGCTGTCCGATGGCGGCGTAAGCGCTGAGGTCCCACGCTTCGGGGTGCATTGGTTCGCTGACGTGACCGTAGCGGTCCGATCCGATTGATTCGGGTCGCCATCGGTGCGGGGCGACCAACCCTGGTGTGTGTAGGTGGTAGCCGGTGAGCATCGACGCGATGTCGTCATGCGTGCGTGGGTGGTAAGCGATCCCGGCTGCGCGCAGGGCCTGCGCGGCCGATGTGATGTCGTGGCCGAAAACATCGGCGGTGATGTGGGTGAGCACCAGCCAGGTCCGGGCCGGTAGCGCGTGGGTCAACGCCGCGATCATCGTCGGTGCGTCATCGATGAGTTCGGCGGTGCCGGACAGTATCAACGCTATCGGTGCCGACATGTCGAAGGTTGTAGCAATGGCCTCGACTACGGCGGTGGTGTCGGTGAGGTCGACTTCGGCGGTGCGGGTGTGGTGCCCCGCCATCAGGGCGCGGGCGTGGTTGGCCGCGAGCTGATCGTTGTCGATGTAGAGCGTGCGCGCGCTGCTGGTGTGATCTTCTGCGAGGTCGTGGATATTCGGGGTGTGTGGGAACCCGCACCCGAGTTCGGCGAGCTGGGTGACCCGCTGGTGGTTCAGGAGATGGGTGACGGCGCGGCGGGCGAATCGGCGGGATTCGGTGATCGCGGGTGTGATCTTGTTGCCCGCAAGTTTTTCGGCGATCACGTCATCGGCGGGGTAGTAGTCCTTACCGCCGAGCAAGGCGGAGTGAACGCGAGCGCTGTTGGGACTGGACTGGTCCCACATGACGCGCTGTGGGCGGTCTGTTGTGCTCACTTGTTGTTGCTTCCTCCTGCGCGGTCGGCAAGTTTTGGGCCCCGGAGATTGCGGCATTACCGGGGGTTCGATTCGGGGGCCGCCTTCGTGCTGCCAGGCCGGGTGAGTGTCGTGTGGTCTCACAGGGGCGGCGCGAAGGCCATTCGATCGGTCGGTGTTTCGGTGCGGGCGTGCAGGTCAGGGCAGTAGATACAAGCGTTCGTTCGGAAGCCGCGGAAGCCCGGTGCAGCGGCCGGAGTCGACAGCGACGGTGCAAGACCGGCGGACGGCGATGTCTTGAACAAACACGAAGGCGGCGGTCAGGCAAGCCACGAAATCTATTCGTACACTGGCGAACTGGACCGTAAGCCTGATATCGGGCTCATGAGGGTGTGGCGACCTGCCGCCGGTGTTCATCGGGGGTGCCGCCGCCCGGGTAGGCACGCACGAGCGCATTCGATCACAACCGCTCCGGACGGCCGGAAGGCGCTGATAGCCGGTGAGATCCATGTACGGACCACCAGTGCGTCCGGCACCGGGGAAGGCAAGGCGATGTCACCTTCACGGATCACGACCACGCGCGCGGTCCAAAGCCGGGCGACCTCGGTGGGGTCGCTGGTAGGTCGGATATCCGATCGCACGAGGAATGTCCACATTCCAGCCCGGGGGTGGCCGATGATCGGCAACGGTGTGACCCCGCGGATATCGAGTGCGGTTTTCACTCGTCGTGCCAGATCGGCAGGCATCATCACTGCGCCGACCATTCCTGCTCGCATCGTTATCCGGCCCGTCTCGGAGTCGACCACGGTCGGCAGCGAGCACACGCGCCGATAGAACTCGCATCGCGCGCGGGGCGTTTCAACGAATGATGAAGGAACAGAGTGCATTTGGCTCATAAGAGGCCACCCGGCACGTCGATGGGCAGGGAGGTCGCCTCGGTTGGCATGGCGCCCTCGGCCGGGCTGGGCGCAGTAGCGACCCATCCGGCTTCCCGCATCGCCTCGAGCAACGCCACAAGGTCGGCCACAGCCGGCCGACGCCCGGGAGTTGGGGGAGCGAGGCTGCTGCTCATCGGATCACCTGCCGTTCTGGGCGGCGTTTCCCGGCCGAAATCTGCCACTCCCCGCGCCGGTTGCGGAAAGCGTCCCCTTTGTCCCGCAAGGCGTTCAGTACGCGGGCGACACGCCATTTCGGCGCGTTCAGGTTGTGAGCGATCGTGTCGGCGGTCAACATCCCGCCCGGCTGAAGCAAAGCGAGAACATCGGTTTCGAGAGTGTCAGTCATCGGTCCATATCGGTGCCGGAAGCGCCTGAAAAATTCAGGCATAAGGTCAGTGCGGCCGGTGCTGGTGGGCTGCTGCATACGTGTCCTCCTTGCGGCCGATGTGTCGTTCGGATTCGGCTAGCAGACGGGATGTCGGTCATATGACTTCGGTCGTTGGCGCCAACTCGGAGTCAACTTTGTCGGCCCGGTCGGTATGGTGTCGACGCCTGCACTGTCTTATCTGCACCGTGCTTGTATGATCTGGTTTCTTCTATGGCTCATCTCCGCTACGATCAGCGCAAACAGCCGCAGTATGACGAGGGGTATAGCGTGGGGACAGTGCTCAAGGCTTTACTTCAGCAACGACACATCCAGACGGTTTCCGCATTCAACCGCGAGTACGACGCGGCAGCCTCGAAGATCGACTCATCCGCCATCGGAGCCGGACCGAAAAAGGCGCAGTTCTATCGATGGCTGTCGGGAAATATCTCGACCCTGCCGTATCCGCACCATTGCCGAGTTCTTCAGGAGATGTTTCCCGGGTGGAGCATCGAAGAGTTGTTCTCTGGTTACGCGGAGGGCACCGATCTGTCCCCACATAAGATGACGGTCGCACCACCATCCAGTTCCGGCGCTCGCCAAATCTCTGACATCGAGAGCGTCTTTGCGCGACGCGCCGACTTCTTGAAAGCGATCCCACCGCAAGAGCTGTTCCGTGAAGCCCGCACGATTGATCTCGTCGGCCTGTCTTTGAACATCCTTTGTCAACAGTGCTCGGATACCGAAATGCGACGAATGATGCTGAATGGAACCACGATACGCTGCTTGTTCCTCGATCCGAACGGGTCGAATATCACCGAAAGAGAACATGAGGAAGGCCATACATCAGGCGCGTTGGTGAATCTGACGAGACTCAACATTCATATGTTGCAGCGAGTTCAGTCCAGTCGGACAACCGAGACGGGCGGTGGGATCGAGATCCGCGTTTACGATGCACCGGTACGCTTCAATTTGTGTATTATCGACTCGGAAATATGCGTGATGCAGCCATACCTGCCTTTCGCTCGTGGCCTTGAATCGCCTACATTTGTGTCCAAGAGGAAGGGGGTCGAAGGAACCTTCCAGACTTTCGCAACAGTATTCGAGGAAATGTGGAGAAAGGGAACGGAACCCGCAATTGAGTACAACCAGGGAGTCACTGCTTGATATCGCACGCCGTGCAGTCTCCGGCGGTGTGTCGATTCTGGAGTCGAGAAGGGTGGGTTCGGTTTCGTCGAAAGGTGACCGCGACTTTGTTACGGATGTTGACGTAGCGATACAGGAGCACATTCGCCGGTTTCTCGCTGTAGAAGCTCCGCACATAGCATTCCTCGGCGAAGAGGGCGACCACCAACACCACCGTTTGGATGAGACAGCCTTCTGGGCTCTCGATCCCATAGACGGAACGTCGAACTACATTCATGGAATACCACTCTTTGGCATATCCCTTGCACTGTTCGAAAATCATGAACCGGCGATCGGTGTTATCAGCATGCCCACGTTGCAACGCGAATATTATGCGGCTTCGGGAATGGGCGCCTACCGGAATGGCGAACGTATCCACGTCGGGACGTCATCACGACTCTCGAAATCGATCATTTCGATCGGCGACTATGCCGTAGGGCAGGATGCGGCACAGCGAAACCGTCCACGACTTTCACTGACGGCGCTACTGGCCGCTCGCGCCGAGCGGATCAGGATGTTCGGATCGGCCGCCTTCGACCTCGCCTGTGTGGCCGACGGCAGCACAGACGGATGCGTCATTCTGTCGAACAATCCGTGGGACATCGCCGCAGGCGCGGTCATCGTGCGCGAGAGCGGTGGCGTGGTCTACGACTCAGACGGCAGCGCACATAATTCGAGTTCACGTCACACGATCGCGGGGAACGACCTGACAGCAAAGGAACTCGTCGCATTGGTGGGGCAAGCACACGCCGAAGCGGGCTGACAATCGTCGGGGTTGTCGGTTGCCCAGGTAGTCCTGTGCTTACGCAGCCCTTGTCTCTTTGGCGATGACAGCTGGGGAGGGTAGTCGGCAGCTGGGCCGCCCGCGAGTGCGCTACGGGGGGAGTGGGTTCGCGGCGCACGAAGCGGCTGACGCCCCTTCTCGGCTGCGCGGTTCTGGCGCATATGGCCCTTATCCCGTCGACGCCGAGGTCGAAACGCGGTTCGGCAACACTGTCTATTCACCTCACGAATACGTCGCCGCCGGGCATTGAGGAATCCGGCGAAGGGTGCCTCCATGACGCGTCGCGCATGCGGTAGGCTGCGGAGACCACCTGTGTGGTTGCCAGGCGATTCGCTGCGCAGCACAGCCGCTGCGTCGGAAGAGAGTAGATGTGAAGGGCACCGAGGGCAGATCCAGTGCCGAGGGCGCGGCCTCGAAAGTCGTCCGGCTGCCCAGACGACCACGGCACAGCCCGCAGGACCTCGATGATCCGCGTCGTCGCCCCTGGTACTCACCGCCCGTCTACGATCCGGCGCCTACCCGCCCGGTGACCCGTGCGGAATTGCAAGCCGAAACCGGAACGTGGTCGGCCGACGCGGAGTCGCAGCATCCCGTCGACGGCAGCCCCGCACACGAGGCCGATGTCATCGACCTCGCGGCGTCGCGGCGCAAGCGGTCGGGGGATTCGGCGCGCGGTACCCGGCCGAAGATGATGCCGCGTCGCGTCGGGTCCGGCGAGGGGAAACAAACCGTCGCCGACACCTCGCCTCTGCCGAGAACTGATCGGTAACAGCCCGCGGAGCATTCGCGTTCCGCCTGGGGCTCCAGCGAAGCTGTACGAGCCCGAAATCGTTAGCACAACTAGATAACTCACGAAAATGCAATCCTCGGGTACGATCACCGCGGGGGAGCGCGAGATGTCCGATGGTCTGCTTAGTATGTCGCAGGCGACGGCAGCTTCGGCTGCCTCACCAAGCGAATTACGACCATCTCCAGGGGATGAACCTTGATCGACATCACACCGCACCGCACCCCGCGTCGCCGGTCCGCCGTGACCGCGGTCGTCGCGGCCGCCGCACTGTGCGCCGCCCTCGTCACCGGCTGCTCGACCGACGACTCGACCACCACCGCGGCTCCGCCGACCGGCGCACTGCCCGACGGCGCGCAGATCGTGAAGGAGTCGGCCAAGACCACCCAGACCCTGCGCACCGTTCACCTGAACATCGACGTGAAGAACCTGCCCGACCTGCCGGTGGAAACCGTCTCGGCCGACGTCACCAACGAGACCCAGGGCACGGGCGCCGCCATGGGTGAGGCGAAGGTCAAGATCAAGCCGGAGGACCCGTTCACCGAGGCGAAATTCCTTGTGGTGGACAAGGTTCTCTACACCGAGGTCAGCGGTCGCTACGTGCCCGCCGGTCCGGCCGAGAAGGTCTACGATCCGGGCGTCATCCTGGACAAGGACAAGGGCATCGCGAACGTGATCGCCAACATCCAGAACCCCAAGGCCGAGGCCCGCGAGGTCATCGACGGCATCAACACCGTCAAGGTCAGCGGCACCATCGACGCCGCGGTGATCGACCCGATCGTGCCCCGCATCGGCCAGAACGCCGGCACCATGCCGATCACCGTGTGGATCCAGGACGTCGCCCCGCCCGCCTCGGATTCGACCAAGCCGTCGGAGGCCGCCTCCACCGGTGAGGGCCCCAATCTCGTTCGCGCCGTGGTGAAGAAGGACCAGGGCGAGGTCACCGTCGGCCTGTCGAACTGGGCCAAGCCGGTGAACATCGTCAAGCCCGCGGGCTGATCCTCACCCGCACACGCACCCGACAGCCCACACCGGTCCGGGATCGCGGAATCCGGCACACCGTGCCGCTCCGCCGACCCGGACCGGTGTGTCGTTGGGTCACTCGATAAGAGAACTTTCAGCGAGATGCAAGGCGCCGCAAGGACTATACGTGTCGGGACGCTGGTCGGCAGGCACACGCATCGACCGCCGTTCGGACACGAAGGAAGCACTGATGACGATCGATGATCGACCTGATGAACAGGAGCGCGAGCTCCCGCCACCACCCGGCCCCGGAGGGCGACCGCCCGTCAACAACGTGTGGGTGTATAACGGCAAAGCCTACGACCTGAGCGAGTGGATCTCCAAGCATCCGGGCGGTGAATTCTTCATCGGCCGCACGAAAAACCGCGACATCACCTCGATCATCGGTTCCTACCATCGTGATCCGGAAAAAATCGCGCGCATGATCGAGCGTTACAGCCTCAATCGTAATGCCACGCCCGAGGACATCCATCCGAAGAACAACGCCCCGGACTTCCTCTTCAAAGAGGGCTTCAACAGCTGGGACGACACCCCGAAGTACAAGTTCGACGACAAGAACGACCTGTTGCACGCGGTGAAGGCCCGGATCAAGGAGCCGGAGCTGGCCGCGCGGTTGAAGCGCATGGACCGCGCGTTCGACATCGTCGTCGCGTTCCTGATCTTCGCCTACATCGCGGTGCAGGGCCTGCGGCTCTACGACACCAGCTGGATGCCGTTGCCGGTCTTCGTGATCGCGATGGTGCTGCTGCGCAGTTCGCTGGCCGGCTTCGGCCACTACGCGATCCACCGCGCGCAGAAGGGCTGGAACAAGTACGCGGTGAACGCCTTCGACATGAACTATGTCGCACTGTCTTTCGTCACCGCCGACGGCCACGCCCTGCTGCACCACCCGCACACCCAGAGTGAAGTCGACATCAAGAAGAACGTCTTCACGATGATGATGCAGGTCCCGCGCCTGTACCGGGTGCCGATCCACACCGTGCACAAGTTCGGGCATCTGTTGACGGGCATGATCATTCGCCTGCTCGATGTCTGCCGGCTCACCCGCAAGGTGGGCATCAAGGACATGTACGGCACCTGGCGTGGTGCGCTGCCGCACTTCATCGGGTCGTTCGGCATGCGGTTCCTGCTGGTCGCCGAGTTCGTGGCCTTCGCCGTCGCGGGCGACCTGCTCGCCTGGACACTGCAATTCGTGATCACCCTGTGGATCAGCACCTTCATGGTGGTCGCGAGCCACGACTTCGAGGTGCCGACCGAGGAACTGCACACCGAGACCGAGGACTGGGGTGTCAACCAGCTCGAACAGGCCTACGACCTGACCGTGGTGGGCAACAAGTACGTCGACTGCTTCCTGTCGGCGGGCTTGAGCTCGCACCGCGTCCATCACGTTCTTCCGTTCCAGCGCAGCGGTTTCGCCAATATCGCCACCGAGGACGTGGTGCGTGAGGAAGCCGCGAAATTCGGGGTGCAGTGGCTGCCCGCGAAGAGCTTCTTCGGTGATCGACTTCCCAAGCTGTGCCGGACCTATCTGCTCGCGCCCTCGGACGAGGCCAAGCAGAACCGGTGGGGACTGGTGCGTGAACACTGCGCACCCACAGCGCTGAAGACCTGCGTCACCTACACGGTGCAGGGCTTCACCGGCATCGGAACCGTCTGACCCGGCCGCTGCCACGTCTTCTCTGTCTCGAAAGGAATTGTGCCCGTGTCTGTTTCCATTGATGAAGGTGTGCGTCGACCACACGGTCCGCTGAAGACGGCCGACGTCGATCGCGGGCACGATCTGCTACCTCCGACGCCGCCCACCACCGTCGGTGTGATCGAGGCCGTGGCGACGGGCTCGCCGCAGCGAGTGATCGAGCAGGCTGTCAACGCCGGACGCGTGGCGGAACTGTTCTCCGATCCCGTTCAGCGGCAGCGCATTCCACGGATCTACGAGAAGACGAGGATCGACACCCGACATCTGGCGATCGATCCACTCGCTCCCGATTTCCTCGAGTTCAGCAGGCGCCCCGGCACCATCCGGGAGCGGATGAATCTGTTCTTCGAGCACGCGGCCCCGCTGGCGGTCGACGTGGCGCGCCGCGCCGTGGCCGGCTTGGCGAACCCGGCCGAGGACATCGGTCAGCTGATCTTCGTGACCAGCACCGGATTCATCGCCCCGGGTGTGGACGTCGCGGTCGTCAAGGAACTCGGCCTCTCGCCGACGGTCAACCGGATGATCGTGAACTTCATGGGTTGCGCCGCCGCGATGAACGGCATCCGGACCGCCGTCGACTTCGTGCGAGCCCATCCGGACAAGAAGTCGATGGTGCTGTGCATCGAATTGAGTTCGGTCAACGCGGTTTTCGACGACGACGTCAACGATGTGATCACCCACAGCCTCTTCGGTGACGGGTGCGGTGCGGTGGTGATCGGCGCCAATCAGGTGCATCAGCCGCTGGCGCCCGGCAGTGTCGTGATCCGCGACAGCTTCAGCCACCTCTTCGACGACGCCGAGGACGGCATCGTGCTCGGGGTGAAGGACGCGGGCATCACCTGCGAGCTCGCGGCGAGCCTGCCCGACTACATCTACCGCGGTGTCGACCCGGTGGTGACGCAGGTGCTGGCGCGCAATGGTCTCGGCAAGGCCGATGTCGAGCTGTGGGCGATCCACCCCGGTGGTCCGCGCATCATCGAGGAGTCGGCCCGGTCGTTGGGTATCGCGCCGGAGTCGGCCGCGCCGAGCTGGGCGGTGCTCGCCGAGCACGGCAACATGCTGAGTGTGTCGCTGATCTTCGTGCTCGAACGCATGATCCGCGAATCCGATTCGGCGGCACCGATTTCCACCGGGGTGGCGTTCTCGTTCGCGCCCGGTGTCACCCTCGAGGGCATCGTGTTCGATGTCATCCGCAGCTGAGAGTCCATCATGCAATTGCTCCGTTTTCTCGCCGCGCTGTCGCCGGCCAGGATCGCGGCCGTGGTGGTCGCGGGCCTGATCTGCGGCGTCGCCAACACCTATCTGGTGACGTTGATCAACGCGGCGGTCTCGCCGAAACCGCCGCCGGACGACCTGATCGCCCGATTCGTGCTGACCGGTCTGGTGATCCTGGTCAGCGGCGTGCTGTCGCAGGTGCTGTTGATCCGGCTGTCGCAGGACGCCATCTACCGGTTGCGCAGCGATCTGAGTTCCGGGATCGTCGCCGCTCCATTGGAGCACCTGGAACGGCTCGGCATGCATCGCCTGATGGCGACGCTCACCGAGGACGTGCGTTCGCTGTCGCAGGCGGTCACCGCCATTCCGGCGATCTGCGTCGACGTGGCGACCATCGTGGGTTGCTTCGTGTTCCTGGCAGTGGTGTCGGGACCGATCTTCGCGGTCACCGTGGCCGGTACGCTGGTCGGGATCGCCTGTGTCGAAATGGTTCTCAAGCGGGTGCGCGGGATCTACCGTGAGGCTCGGGAGAACGAGGACGCGCTGCTGCGCTCTTTCCAGGCGGTGACGCTCGGCATCAAGGAACTCAAGCTGCACCGTGGTCGCCGTCGCGATTTCATGGACCGGCATCTGCTCGGTTCGGCGGGCACCTTGCGTGATCAGAACACCGACGCCGGGTCGAAGTTCTCCTACGCACAGGGTTTCGGTCAGGCGTTGCAGCTGGCGACGATGGCGCTGATCCTGTTCGTCCTCGCCGCGGCGCTCGACCTGCCGCGCGAGACGATGTTCGGGTACGTGCTGGTGACCACGTTCCTGGCGATGCCGATGCAGAACTTCATGCACCGCATTCCCGATCTGCTGCGCGGTGACGTGGCGCTGGCCAAGATCCGGGCGATGAACCTGTCGATGACGACGATGCACAACGAGGACGAACTGCCCTACGTCGAGCGTCCGCCGGTGGGACAGGCCAAGCTCGAACTGTCGGACGT
Source organism: Nocardia sp. GTS18 (assembly GCF_013839555.1). NCBI lineage: Bacteria > Bacillati > Actinomycetota > Actinomycetes > Mycobacteriales > Nocardiaceae > Nocardia > Nocardia sp. GTS18. The sequence continues at coordinate 55,556 of NZ_JACBIU010000004.1, forward strand.
GACCTACGTGTACCGCTCCGAGGCGCCGTCGCCGGTGCCACCGCCGCCCGGCACACACCCGGGCGGGATGCCGGCGCATCCGCCGCGTCCCGGTGTTCCGCCGCGCGGGGGCAACGGGCATCCCGGTGGTCCGCATCCGGCGCATCCGGGAGCGCGGCCCTCGGCCGGTCCCGATGTGAACGGTAAGAACTGGGTCGACCACGGCGCCACCGATGTGCGGCCGGTGCCCTTGGGTCCGCCGCCCGGGCTCGACGAGTCCGGTGAGGGCGGGTTCCGGCTCGGGCCGATCGACCTGGTCTTCGAGCCGGGCCAGATCACCTTCGTCGTCGGCGGTAACGGCAGCGGGAAGTCGACGCTGGCCAAGATCATCACCGGTCTGTATGTGCCGCGCACGGGGTCGTTGTCGCTCAACGGGGAGAGGATCGACCACGACAACATCGAATGGTTCCGGCAGAACTCGTCGGCGGTGTTCACCGATTTCCATCTGTTCGAGGACTACCTGGGCTTCGACCGGCCGGGAATCGACGCCGAGGTGCGGCGGTATCTCGAGGAACTGCAGATCGCGCACAAGGTGAGTGTGGTGGGCGGGCGCCTGTCGACCGTCGACCTGTCCCAGGGGCAGCGCAAACGCCTGGCGCTGCTCACCGCGCTGCTCGAGGACCGGCAGATCTACGTGTTCGACGAGTGGGCCGCCGATCAGGAACCGAGGTTCCGTGAGGTGTTCTACCGCGAGATCCTCACCGACCTGAAACGGCGCGGGAAGACCGTCATCGTGATCACCCACGACGACCGGTACTTCGACTGTGCCGATCAGCTGGTAAAGCTCGACTTCGGGTTGGTCGCGGCGTAATCGCCCGTGCCCCGGTCGGTTCGCCGACCGGGGCACAGGTGTGTCCGGGCTCAGGCGATCTCGCGGTGCGCGGTGACGACCCGACGCATGGGCGGGCGGTCGACCAGGCTGACCTCCGAAGGTGTTCGGCGCCAGCCGGTTTCGCTCGGCAGGAACTGGACCAGGCCGATGCCGGAGTCGCGGATACCGAGGCGGTCGAGCAGGGTGGCGACCACCTGACGGCTCATCACCGCCAGTTCGTGGGTCGGGCGGTTGCGGTGCACACGGATGCCGAGGTCGACCTGGGCGATGGCGGACAGACCGTGGCGCTGCCAGCAGTCGAGCAGGATCCCGATCTCGGCGCCGTATCCACCCGCGAGGGGCACATCGCCGAGGAAGGCCCGGGTGACGGCGTATTCGCCGCCCAGGGGTTGCACTATCTCGGCCAGTGCGGGTGCCAGCGCGGTGAGCAGCGGTCGCGCGACCAGTTGGGTGACACGGCCACCGCCGTCGGCGTCCAGCTGCGCGCCGGTGGTGATCGGCCGCCGGTAGAAGCCCTTCACCAGCGCGATGCCGGGTTCGGTGAGCAGGGGGGTCAGCAGGGCGGGCACGAACAGCGGATCGGGTGCCACGAGGTCGGCGTCGAGATAGACCAGCAGATCGCCGGTCGCCACCGCGAGCGAGCGCCACACCACCTCGCCTTTGCCGGGCCTGGGCGGCACTCCCGGCATCGCCTCCTCGAGGGTGTAGGCGGCCGCGCCCGCCGCCCGCGCCCGGGCGACGGTGTGATCGGTCGAGCCGGCGTCGAGCACGATCAGTTCGTCGATCAGCCCACCGAGCAGTGGTCGCACCGACGCCACGACCCCGGCCACGGTGTCCTCGTCGTCCAAGGCGGGGACAACCACCGAGACCCGGCGACCCGACTTGCGGTCGATGAGCTCACGGACGTCCATATCGATCAGTGAACGTCAGCGACCGCGCGCCTGCCAGCGATGCGGTGACATCTTGTGACCGGAGCCAACGCCGAGGTCGGGGTCGCTGGTGAAACGGACAGCGCGGCGCCGCGGACCGGTACGGTTGGACTGTTCGCCGTCGACGGCGACGACCGGCGAGTGGAGGAGCGGACGTCATGAGTGCGACGATGGTCGAAGTGGCGAAGGGATCGAAGACCGATCTCACCGACGGACGCTACACCGTTCGCCTGGATCTCGACGGCCCCGCGGGTGCGGTCGACGTGTCCGCGGTCCTGGTGACCGCCGACGGGAAGGTGCGCTCCGACGCCGACTTCGTCTTCTTCAACAACCCGTCCGCTCCCGGTGTCCAGCTCGAATCGGATGCCGTTGTCTCCGTCGACCTTTCGACGATTCCGGCCGAGATCCACCGGGTGGTCATCGCGGGAAGTACCGAGGCGCAGGGTATCCGGTTCGGTGAGGTGGCGGGGCTGCGGGTGTCGGTGAACGGTAGCGGGCAGGGGTTGAGCTTCACGCCGGCCGGGCTCGATTCCGAGACCGTCCTGCAGGCGGTCGCACTGTACCGGCGGGGGAGCGGGTGGCGGCTGGACGCGATCGGCCAGGGCTACAGCGCGGGTCTCGCGGCCTTCGCGACCGAGCACGGAATCACGGTCGACGAGGAGGCGGTGGAGGATTCCGCGCCTGCGCTTACCTCACCGCAACCCGTTGCGGCGCAGCAGAACCCGACCATCGATCTGCGCAAAGTCGATGTGGTGCTCACCAAGGATTCGCCGGACAAGCGGGCCACCATCGATCTCCGCAAGGGCGGTGCGGGCCATGTGCTCACCGTCGGCCTCGAATGGGACGGGCGCGGCGCGAAATACGACAGCAACGGCAAGCCGACCGAGTTCGGCACCGGCGACCTGGATGTGTACTTCTTCTGCCGCAACGAACTCACCGGCGACTATGTCGTGGTCAGCGGTGAGAAGGGGCACCAGGGCGATCTGAACATCTGGCCGCACATCCACCACCAGGGCGACAGCCGGGGCCCCGGGGCCGGTGGCCTGCCCGCCACCGAACAGGTGGTCGTCCGTCCCACCGAGAACGGTGACCTGCTGCTCAACGTGTACCAGTCCGTCGACAACGGTGCAGGTGCCATCGATACCTTCGGCCGCCCGCGTGTCCGGGTGCGCTACGGCCGCCCCGGGCCCGACGGACTGCCCGGTCCCGACGCGGATCAGATCACCGTCGTCATCGGCAACGGCAAGAACTCCTTCTGGGCGACCGTCGCCCACATCGACGTCCGCGACGGCATCCTCACCGTCGACGGAACCACCAGGTACAGCCGGGCTTTCAGCGAACGCATGCCCGTCCTCGACACTGCGGGCACCTGGGTCCGTGCCGCCAAGAACGGCCCCGTCGGCCGCAGCAAATCCAGCAACGGCCTCGGCCTCAGCCGCTACGAAGGTCAGTGCCCCGCACCGCGCTGAGCTGTCCGGTAGTTCCGCCGGAGATTGCCACGCGGGCGGGGCGTCGGCGTTTTCGCTGGTGAGTCGTAGGCTTGGGCCATGGCATCCGACACCGATTCATCGTTCGATATCAAGCCCCGCTCACGCGATGTCACCGACGGGCTCGAGAAGACCGCCGCCCGCGGCATGCTCCGCGCGGTCGGCATGGGGGACGAGGACTGGGTGAAGCCCCAGATCGGGGTGGCGTCGAGCTGGAACGAGATCACCCCGTGCAACCTGTCGCTCGACCGGCTGGCCGACGCCGTGAAGGAAGGCGTGCACGCGGGCGGCGGGTACCCGCTCGAATTCGGGACCATCTCGGTGTCCGACGGTATCTCGATGGGGCATGAGGGCATGCACTTCTCGCTGGTCAGCCGCGAGATCATCGCGGACTCCGTCGAGACGGTCATGATGGCCGAGCGCCTCGACGGGTCGGTGCTGCTCGCCGGGTGCGACAAGAGCCTGCCCGGCATGCTGATGGCGGCCGCCCGGCTCGACCTGGCCAGCGTGTTCCTCTACGCGGGATCGACGCTGCCGGGCAATCTCGACGGCAAGGACGTCACCATCATCGACGCCTTCGAAGCCGTCGGCGCCTGCATCAAGGGACTCATCAGCCGCGAAGAGGTCGACCGCATCGAGCGCGCGATCTGTCCGGGCGAAGGGGCATGCGGCGGCATGTACACCGCCAACACGATGGCCTCGGCAGCCGAAGCCCTCGGCATGAGCCTGCCCGGGTCGGCGGCGCCGCCGGCCCCCGACCGCCGTCGCGACGTGTACGCGCACCGATCCGGGGAGGCCGTCGTCGAGTTGCTGCGCAAGGGGATCACCGCGCGCGACATCATGACCAAGCCCGCCTTCGAGAACGCCATCACCGTGGTCATGGCACTCGGCGGATCGACCAACGCGGTGCTGCACCTGCTGGCGATCGCCCGCGAGGCCGGGGTGGACCTCACCCTCGCCGACTTCAATCGGGTCGGTGACAAGGTGCCGCATCTGGCCGACCTGAAACCGTTCGGCCGCTACGTGATGACCGATGTGGACCGGGTCGGCGGGATCCCCGTCGTGATGAAGGCACTGCTCGACGCGGGCCTGCTGCACGGCGACGTCATGACCGTCACCGGCAAGACCATGGCCGAGAACCTCGCCGACATCGAACTCGGCCTCGACGGCGACGTCATCCGGCCGCTCGACCGGCCCATCCACCGATCCGGCGGGCTCACCATCCTGCACGGCACGCTGGCTCCCGAAGGGGCGGTGGTGAAGAGCGCGGGCTTCGACTCCGATGTATTCGCCGGAACGGCAAGGGTGTTCGACGGGGAACGCGCCGCGATGGACGCGCTGGAGAACGGCAGCATCGTCGCAGGCGATGTGGTGGTCATCCGCAACGAAGGTCCCAAGGGCGGTCCGGGAATGCGCGAAATGCTCGCCATCACCGGGGCGATCAAGGGCGCGGGTCTCGGCAAGGATGTCCTGCTGCTCACCGACGGCCGATTCTCCGGCGGCACAACGGGTTTGTGCGTCGGGCACGTCGCACCGGAGGCGGTCGACGGCGGTCCGATCGCGTTCGTCCGCGACGGCGACCCGATCGTCCTCGATGTCGCCAACCGGCGCCTCGATGTCGAAATCGACCCGGCCGACCTCGCCGCCCGCAAGGTCGGCTGGCAACCCGCGGCCCCCAAATACACCACCGGTGTGCTCGCCAAGTACCGCAAGCTGGTCAGCTCGGCGGCACACGGAGCCGTCACGGGATGACGCCGGCCGAGGCCCGCCTACTGGCGCTGGGATTCGAGGGCGCGACCGAACGAGACCACCACGGTCGCCCCTCGTTTCGCAGGCGAACCATTTTCGCGACCCTTCCCGACGACCAACACCTGCGCGTGATGCTCCCTGAGGAAGGCATTCGTGAGGCGGTCGCGGAATCACCCACCTGGTGTGCCGAGTCGTGGTGGGGCAGAAAGCTCGCGGCGGTGCAGGTGACGCTGGCGGACGCCTCGCCCGAACTCGTCGCCGAAATGCTGGGTGACGCATGGGACGCCCACGGCTGATCCGAAACCTGCGATCAGCTTGCGCATCGTCGCGGCATCGATCGTGATCGCCTCGGTCGTCGCCCTGTGGTTCACGTTGCGCGTCAAGGGATTCCTGGCCAGGGCGGGCGCCGCGATGATCATGGCGTGGCGGTGTGTGGGCGCAGAGCGAGCTGTTCTGACCCCGCTGCTCAGGCGGTCGGCTGGCCGGCCGTAACCGGGTCGGTGTCAGCGCGCGCCGACGATGCGCAATGCCATGTCCGCGTAGCCCTCGGCGATGTCTTCGGGGCTCCAGTCGCCGCCGTCGCGATACCAGCGGGCGATATCGATACCGAGCGAGAGCAGGGCGACCGCGGCCATGCGGGGGTCGCGCACCTCGAACGCGCCGGTCGCCACGCCGCGTTCGACGAGGTCGCGGATCTCCTGATCGATCTGTCGGCGCAGGCCCCGGATCTCGGCGTAGTGCTCGGGGGTGAGCGCGGACAACTCGTAGTTCACGATGCGCGCCCTGGTGTGGCCGCGCACATGGTGTGCCGCGAAATCGTGGACCACGGTGCGCAGGGCGAGCGTGGGATCCTCGGTGGACCGGATGGCGGCGCGGACCAGGTCGAGTGACTGCTCGTGCCCCGCGCGCGAGATCACGTAGAGCAGTTCCTCTTTCGACTTGTGATGCACATAGACCGCTGCCGGGCTCATGCCCGCGGCCGAGGCGATATCGCGCGTGGTCGTGCCGTTGAAGCCCTTTTCGGCGAACGCGTCGATGGCAGCCTCGAGGAGGCGTGCGCGGGTGGCGTCGCCGCGGGGCTCGATGGTTTCGGTCATTTCCGGGCCATTATCTCGCCTCGGCGGATTCCGCCCGGTGGTGGGGCTGTGTGATGTGGCTAACAAGGTTCCGCGTTCGGTGTTCTATTGACGGTGGCGTGCGATCTACAGCACTATGCGTCTAAGCAAGCGCTTATTCAGCAAAGGAGCTCCGATGCCGGAAGCCGTGATCGTCGCCGCCGCTCGTTCCCCGATCGGTCGGGCGGGCAAGGGGTCGCTCAAAGACCTCCGCCCCGACGACCTGACCGTTCAGATGGTGCGTGCGGCCCTGGCGCAGGTACCCGCCCTCGACCCCACCGAGATCGAGGACCTGGTGCTGGGCTGCGGGCAGCCGGCGGGAGAGTCCGGTTTCAACATGGCCCGGGTGGTCGCGGTGCTCGCCGGGCTGGACACGGTGCCCGGGACCACGGTGAACCGCTACTGTTCGTCGAGCTTGCAGAGCACGCGAATGGCACTGCATGCCATCAAGGCGGGCGAGGGCGACGTGTTCATCTCGGCCGGAGTCGAGACGGTGAGCCGCTTCGGCAAGGGCAGCGCCGACGGCATGCCCGACACCAAGAACCCCGTCTTCGCCGAGGCGCTCGCCCGCACCACCGCGCGCACCGACGCGGGGGCACCCGCGTGGACGGATCCGCGCCTGGCCGGTGACCTGCCCGATGTGTACATCGCGATGGGCCAGACCGCCGAGAATGTCGCCCAGCACACCGGGATCACCCGCGCCGAACAGGACGAATTCGGTGTCCGCTCGCAGAATCTCGCCGAGAAGGCCATCGCCAACGGCTTCTGGGCCACCGACATCACCCCGGTGACGCTGCCCGACGGCACGGTGGTCAGCGCCGACGACGGCCCGCGTGCCGGTGTCACCCTCGAGGCGGTGAGTCAGCTGAAGCCGGTCTTCCGTCCCGACGGCACCGTCACCGCGGGCAACTGCTGCCCGCTCAACGACGGCGCCGCCGCCCTGGTGATCATGTCCGACACCAAGGCGCGCGAGCTCGGCCTGACCCCGCTGGCGCGGATCGTCAGCACCGGTGTCTCGGGCCTGTCGCCGGAGATCATGGGCCTGGGCCCCATCGAGGCGTCGCGTCAGGCATTGCGCCGTTCCGGTCTCACCATCGACGACATCGACCTGGTCGAGATCAACGAGGCCTTCGCGGTGCAGGTGATCGGCTCGGCCCGCGAACTCGGCATCCCCGAGGACAAACTGAACGTCAACGGTGGCGCGATCGCGGTCGGCCATCCGTTCGGCATGACCGGCGCCCGCATCACGAGTACGCTCATCAACTCCTTGCGTTTCCACGACAAGCAGTTCGGTTTGGAGACCATGTGCGTCGGCGGCGGCCAGGGTATGGCCATGGTGCTGGAGCGGCTCTCGTGACCGGCCGTTTCGCGGGCAAGACCGCGATCGTCACCGGCGCCAGCCGTGGCATCGGCCTCGGCATCGCGCAGCGCCTCGTCGACGACGGCGCGAAAGTCGTTGTCACCGCCCGCAAACAGGACGCGCTCGACGCGGCGGTCGCCCAGCTCGGCGGCCCCGAGCACGCCCTCGGCGTGGCCGGTCGCGCCGACGACATCGAGCACCAGGCCGACACCGTCGAGCGCGCGATCACCACCTTCGGCAGCGCCGACCTGCTGGTCAACAACACCGGCATCAATCCGGTCTTCGGTCCGATGATCGACCTCGATCTCGAGGCCGCGCGCAAGATCGTCGAGGTCAACTGCCTCGGCGCGCTCTCGTGGACGCAGCAGGTCCACAAGGGCTGGATGGCCGAACACGGTGGCGCGGTGGTGAACGTCGCCTCGATCGCGGGGATCCGCAGCGCACCAGGCATCGGCTTCTACGGTGCGAGCAAAGCGATGCTCATCCACATCACCCAGGAACTCGCGGTCGAACTCGGCCCCGACATCCGGGTCAACGCGGTGGCGCCCGCCGTGGTGAAGACGAAATTCGCCACCGCGCTGTACGAAGGCCGCGAAAAGCAGGTGGCCGATACCTACCCGATGAAGCGGCTCGGTGTGCCCGAGGACATCGCCGGTGCCGTGACGTTTCTGCTCTCGCCCGACGCCGCATGGGTCACCGGTCAGCTGCTCGTCGTCGACGGCGGCGTGACCTTGACCGGCGGATTGTAAAACACTGTGCCGCAAGACTTTCAGGAGAAGACTATGAACACGACGAGAACCGCTGTCGTCACCGGCGCCGCCCGGGGAATCGGTGCCGCCGTCGCGAAGAAGCTCGCCGCCGACGGGATGGCGGTGGCCGTCCTCGATCTGGACGAGGACGCCTGCAAGCCGGTCGTCGCCGAGATCGAGGCCGCCGGTGGGCGGGCCCTCGCGGTCGGGGCGAATGTCGCGGTCGAGGCCGCGGTGGAGTCGGCCGTCGAGCGGATCGTCGCCGAGCTCGGCGCGCCGACCGTGCTGGTCAACAACGCGGGTGTCATCCGCGACAACATGCTGTTCCGGATGAGCACCGACGACTGGGACACGGTGATGAACGTGCACCTGCGCGGGGCGTTCCTGATGACCCGCGCGGTCCAGAAGCACATGACCGAGGCGAAGTTCGGCCGCATCGTCAACCTGTCGAGCACCTCGGCGCTGGGTAACCGCGGCCAGGCCAACTACTCGGCCGCGAAGGCGGGTGTGCAGGGTTTCACCAAGACGCTGGCTCTGGAACTCGGCAAGTTCGGGGTCACCGCGAACGCCATCGCCCCGGGCTTCATCGAGACCGAGATGACCGCTGCGACCGCCGAACGGCTCGGGGTTCCGTTCGAGGATTTCAAAGCCGGTGTGGCGTCGCAGATCCCGGTGGCGCGCACCGGGGTGCCCGACGATATCGCGCACGCCGTGTCGTTCTTCGTCAGCGAAGGCGCGGGCTTCGTGTCCGGGCAGGTGCTGTACGTGGCGGGCGGGCCGAAGGCATGAGGACATTCCAGGGGATCGCCGAGCTGGAGGCGGCAGTCGGCACCCATCTCGGCTACTCCGGGTGGCACACGGTGACCCAGGAGCAGATCGATACCTTCGCCGACGCGACCGGTGACCACCAGTGGATCCACGTCGACCCCGTACGCGCGGCCGAAGGGCCCTTCGGAACGACGATCGCCCACGGGTATCTGACATTGTCGCTGGTCCCGATGCTCGTCGCCCAGGTGTACCGGATCGAGGGCCTGGCGATGGCGGTGAATTACGGCTCCAACAAGGTGCGCTTCCCGGCGCCCGTGCCCGTCGGGTCGCGGCTGCGCGCGGGACTCGAGTTGCGGTCGGTGGCGCCGGGTGGCGGCGGGCACCTGATCACCAACACCGTCGTCGTCGAGCGCGAGGGCGGTGAGAAGCCGGTGTGTGTGGTGGAGACGGTCACCCTGGCGGTCGCGAAATGACCGTGCCCGGTCTGGATCTCGACCGTTTCGGGCACTGGTTGCGGGCCACGCTGCCCGGCGTCGGCACCGACCTCGACGCCACGCTCATCGCCGGTGGCAAGTCCAATCTCACCTACACGGTGACCGACGGTGCGTCGTCGTGGATCGTGCGGCGCCCGCCGCTCGGGCACGTGCTGGCCACCGCGCACGACATGGCCCGCGAGTACCGGGTGATGGCCGCGCTCGCGCCGACCTCGGTACCCGTGCCTGCCATGTACGGGCTGTGCGAGGACACCGACGTGCTCGGTGCGCCGTTCTACGTCATGGAACGGGTCGAGGGCACGCCCTATCGGGACGCGGCCGCCCTGGCCGAGCTGGGACCGGAACGGACACAGCGCATCTCGGCCGCCCTGGTCGACACCCTCGCCGACTTGCACGCCGTCGACCCGGCGGCCGTCGGACTGGCCGATTTCGGCAGGCCGGAGGGATTCCTCGAACGGCAGGTGCGTCGATGGAAGCAGCAACTCGATGCCTCCCATACCCGTGACCTGCCGCTGGCCACCGAACTGCACGCGCGTCTGGCCGCCGACGTCCCCGTCGAGTCGGCGGCTGGCATCGTGCACGGTGACTACCGCCTCGACAATGTCCTCGTCGACGACTCCGACCGGCTCGCGGCCGTCATCGACTGGGAGATGGCGACTCTGGGCGACCCGCTCACCGATCTGGCCCTGATGGTCGTCTACGGCCGCCTCGCCGCCCTGCCGAACGGCAAGGTTGCCGTGGCCGACGCGTCGCTGGCGCCCGGCTTCCTCGCCGAGGACGAGATCATCGCCCGATACACCGCCCGCAGTGACCGCGACATGTCCCGCTTCGGCTTCTACCTCGGGCTCGCCGCGTTCAAACTCGCCGCGATCCTGGAAGGCATCCACTTCCGCTACCTGCGGGGCCAGACTGTCGGCGAGGGCTTCGATGTCATCGGTTCGGCGATCGAGCCCCTGCTGGAAACCGGCCTCACCGCACTGAAGGAGCATTCCTGATGGACTTCGCCTACGACGCGCGCACCGAAGAACTGCGCGCCACGCTGCTCGACTTCATGGAAAGCCACGTCTATCCGGCCGAAGCGGTATTCCGTGCGCAGCTCGGGCAGCTGGACAACCGCTGGGCCTGGGACTCGGTTCCCGTGCTGGCGGAACTGCGCGCCGAGGCACGAAGCCGTGGGCTGTGGAATCTGTTCCTTCCGGGCGAACACGGCGCGGGCCTGACGAATCTGCAGTACGCGCCGCTGGCCGAGATCACCGGGCGCAGTGCGGGACTCGCGCCCGCCGTGTTCAACTGCGCCGCGCCCGACACCGGCAATATGGAGGTGCTCGCCCAGTTCGGCACCGAGGAGCAGCGCAAAGAGTGGCTCGAGCCGCTGCTCGACGGGACCATCCGCTCGGCGTTCGCCATGACCGAACCGGATGTGGCGTCCTCGGACGCCACCAATATCGCCACCCGCATCGAACGCGACGGTGACGACTACGTGCTCAACGGGCGCAAATGGTGGATCACCGGGGCGATGAACCCCAACTGCCGCATCTTCATCGTGATGGGCAAGACCGACCCGTCCGCGAGCAGGCACCAGCAGCAGTCGATGATCCTCGTGCCCCGTGACACCCCCGGTGTCGAAATCCACCGGGGCATGGAGGTTTTCGGCTACGACGACCACGACCACGGTGGCCACGCCGAGATGACGTTCACCGACGCGCGTGTGCCCGCGTCGAACCTGATCGGGGTGGAGGGCGCCGGTTTCGCCATCGCCCAGGCACGGCTGGGGCCGGGCCGCATCCACCACTGCATGCGCTCCATCGGTGTCGCCGAGCGCGCCGTGGAACTGATGTGCGCGCGCGCCGAGGACCGGGTGGCGTTCGGCAGGCCGCTCGCCGACCAGGGCGTGATCCGGGATTGGATCGCCGAGTCGCGGGTGCGGCTCGAGCAACTGCGGCTGCTCGTCCTCAAGACCGCATGGCTGATGGACACCGTCGGAAACAAGGGCGCGCACACCGAGATCCAGGCCATCAAGATCGCCACCCCGGCCACGGTGCAGTGGATTCTGGACAAGGCGATCCAGGTGCACGGTGCGGGCGGGCTGTCCCAGGACTTCCCCCTTGCCGCCGCCTACGCCGGTATCCGCACGCTGCGTTTCGCCGACGGTCCCGACGAAGTGCACAAGAACGCGTTGGCCAAGAGCGAGCTGCGCAAGCAGCGGGAGGCCCGGTGACGCGCGACGAATTGCACCGTGCCATAGCGGAATTCCTCGCCGCCAACGATCCGGACACCACCGACCGCCTGGAATTCCTGCGCTCCCGCTTCGACGCGGGATTGGCCTGGGTGCACTACCCGGCCGGTCACGGTGGGCTCGGGCTGCCCCGGGAATGGCAGGGCGAGGTAGAGCGCCTGTTCGCCGAAGCCGCTGCGCCCGACAACAACCCGGGTGCCAACACCATCGGCCTCGGCATGGCGGCGCCGACGATCCTCGCGTGCGGTACCGAGGAACAGAAGCGGCGGTTCCTGCGTCCGCTGTGGACGGGCGAGGAGATCTGGTGCCAGCTGTTCAGCGAACCGGGCGCCGGATCGGACCTGGCGAATGTGAGCACCCGCGCGGTCCGTGACGGCGACGAGTGGGTGGTCGACGGCCAGAAGGTGTGGACGTCGAGCGCCCACCTGGCGCAGTTCGCGATCCTGCTCGCCCGCACCGACCCGGGCGTGCCCAAGCACCGCGGCCTGACGTTCTTCCTCATCGACATGACCCAGCCCGGCGTCGAGGTGCGGCCGCTGCGCCAGATCACCGGTGAGGCCGAGTTCAACGAGGTATTCCTCACCGAGGCAAGGGTTCCCGATACCCAGCGCCTCGGCGCCGAGGGCGACGGGTGGCGGGTCGCCAACACCACGCTCAACACCGAGCGGGTGGCGATCGGCGGCCGCGACACCGCCCGGGAGACCGGAATGATCGGGGTGGTGAGCCGGACCTGGCGCGACAATCCCGACCTGCGCACCCCCGAGCTGCACGATCGGCTACTGCGGCTGTGGGTCGATGCCGAGGTGGCCAGGCAGACCGGTGTGCGGTTGCAGCAGAAACTGGCAAAGGGTATGCCGGGCCCGGAGGGGTCGGCGATGAAGCTGATCTTCGCCCGCGTGGCCCAGCAGCTGTCCGGCCTGGAGGTGGAGATGCTCGGTGAGCAGGGTCTTCGCTATTCGGAGTGGACCATGGTCCGACCCGATCACGTCGACTTCACCGGCCGCGACGCCGGCTACCGGTACCTGCGGGCGAAGGGCAATTCCATCGAGGGCGGCACCTCGGAGATCCTGCGCAATATCGTCGCCGAACGCATTCTCGGGTTGCCCGCCGAGGCGCGCACCGACAAGGACCGTCCCTGGAAGGAGGTCGCCCGATGACCGAGCTGAACCTGCTCTACACCGATGTCGAGGACGACCTGCGCGCCACCGTGCGCGCAGTGCTGAGCGCCCACTGCGACCCGTCGTCGGTGACCGCACTCTACGACGGCGACCGGTCGCTGGTCGCGGGGCTGTGGAAGAACATCGCTGTCGACCTGGGTCTCGCGGGGTTACTCGTCCCCGAGGAGCACGGCGGTGCGGGGGCGTCGGCGCGGGAGGCCGCGGTGGTGCTCGAGGAGCTCGGGCGTTTCGTCGCACCGGTACCGTTCCTCACCAGTTCCGTCGTGGCCACCACCGCACTGCTCGGCTCGGCTAGCTCGTTGCTCGGTGAGCTCGCGGCAGGGGAGCGGACCGCAGCCCTTGTCGTTCCGTTCTCCACGGCCGCGCATGCGCCGGTTCCGGCCGTCGCCGACGGTGGCACCGTCACCAGTGTCGCTGGGGCGCTCGAGGCGGATGTTCTGCTGGTTCCTGTTGCCGGTCCGGAGGGCATCGCACTGCACGCGGTCGCGGCCGACGCCGCACGGATCACCCCGGTGGCGTCGCTGGATATGACCCGTCAGCTCGCCGATATCACCTTCGACGGGTTCGCGGGACAGCCGCTCGTCGCCGACGGCGAAGCCGCAGTTCGCCGCGCCCTGCTCGCCGGTTCCGGGCTGCTGGCGTCGGAACAGTGCGGGTCGGCGCGGTGGTGTCTCGAGGAAACCGTGGCCTACCTGAAGGAACGCCGTCAGTTCGGCCGGGTGGTCGGCGGCTTCCAGGCGATCAAGCACCGGCTCGCCGACCTCTACACGGGCGTGGAATCGGCGACCGCCACCGCCCGCTACGCCGCGGCCACGCTCGCCGCCGCCGACCCCGATGCCCCCGTGGCGGCGGGTGTCGCGCAGGCCTATTGCAGTGACCTGGCCGTGCTCGCGGCCGAGGAAGCGGTGCAGCTGCACGGTGGCATGGGTATGACCTGGGAACACCCGACCCACCTCTACCTCAAACGAGCCAAGGCCGATCAGATCGCCTTCGGCACGGCAGGTACGCACCGCGCCCACCTCGCCGAACTGATCGCCTTGCCGGCCTGAGGTCGCCGTTTTCCCGCCCCCACACCGGGTAGGCGCGGTGCAGAGGAAAGGAGGACCTGATGCACGCGTCGAAGGAACCGTCCGGTGACCGCTACGACCCCGCCGAGGACCCGGACGCCGACCCGGAAATGATCCAGCCACCCGACCGCCTCACCCCGCAGCCGAGTCAGGCCGAAGGAGAGGACGAGCAGCCGCACTCCGAACGCAGCGGATAAGCTGTCGGGCAAGAGGATTCGCAATCGGCGGGACGGGGAACGCGACAATGGTCGACCGCCCCCTGCTCTACCTCGATGTCGACGGTCCGCTCAACCCGTACCGCGCGAAACCGGAGCAACGTCCGCGTGGATACGAGACGCACCGGTTGCTGCCGCAGTCGTGGATCGCACGGCACCGCGACATCCCCGTGCGGCGGGTGAAGCCGTTGCGCGTGTGGTTGAACCCGTCCCATGGCCGCACCTTGACCGAGCTGGCGGAGGACTTCGAATTGTGGTGGGCGACAACGTGGGAGCACGACGCGAACACCCACATCGCCCCGGTCCTCGGCTTGCCGGAGTTACCGGTGGTCGAGTGGAAATCGCCCGGGTGCCAGGGTCCGGAGGGGACGTTCTGGAAGACCGCCGAACTGGTCGAACACGCGGCGGGTAGACCGTTCGCCTGGGTCGACGACGACATCACGACACCGGATCGCCGGTACATCAATGCCCGCCACACCGCACCCGCCCTCCTGCGATTCGTCCACCCGGCCGCCGGTCTCGTCGAGGACGACTTCGCCGCCCTGACGTCCTGGGCCCGCACCCTAGGACCATAGGATGGACCTGAATGCCCTTGCCGCACGGGGCAGTTCGTGGACCGAGCACGGCAGTGATCGTGAGGAGAGGACTGAGCGTGGATCTCGAGGGTGCGATACAAGCGCTGCACGACGACCTGGCCGACTGGCTCGGGTCCGAGGCACCGGATTCGGTCTTCGACCGCTTCGCCGCAGCGCAGGATCCTTCGTTCTCCATGGTGACGACAACGGGCCAGGTCCTGCACCGCGACGAATTGCTGACCGGGCTGCGCGCGGCGCGTAATGCCCAGCCGGGGTTGCGCATCGCCATCAGCGAGATCGAAGTGCTGGCGACGGACGGTGCCGTCACGGTGGTCCGCTTCCTCGAATCACACCACCATGCGGGCACGGTTTCCCGACGCCGTGTGCTCGCGGTTCTGCGGTCGGAGCGGGAATCATTGCGCTGGTCGACTCTCCAAGAAACCGACGTCCCCGACTGACCTTCCCCGAGGCCACCAGATCCGCGGATTCCGACGTGAAGTGGCCGCCCCGGCGGCGCCCGTCGCCTCAGCCCCGCTCGGTCGGGGGTCAGTCCTGCCAGCTGCTGTGGCTCATCAGGTTGTCCCAGTTCGGCAACGGCACCTCCGGGTGGTGCAGGCGCACGAGCTCGGTCCCGAGCCTGGCCGGGAATGCCTTTCGGGGGTTCGCGAGGATCTGGTTCTCCATGATCGTGGTGATCGCCGGGGTTCCGCCGTGGCGCGGGTAGGCGGCGTGCACGGCGTCGGCGTAGCCGGGCGGCAGATCGCCGGGGCCGCCACCGATATCGATGCCGATGCCCTCCACTGCGATCCAGATCTCGGCCGGTCTGCGCCTGCGGAAGACCGGTGAGTCGCTGAAGCCGGAGGTGTGTCCGGCGATGGCGTCCCACACCGTTTCTACCCGGGCGTCGGTGATGCCGTGTCGTTCGAGGAACTCGGCCGCGAAATCGGCGCCGGTGCTGTCGGGTGGCGACGCCGATACGGGGATAAGGTGCACACGGCGTTCTTTCTTGTCGGAGTCCGGTGGCCGCCGGACCGTTCTGAGGAAGTGGTGCGCGTGCGAATCGATCTGACCGGGAAGACAGCGTTGGTCACCGGCTCCACCCAGGGCATCGGCGCGGCCATCGCACAGGGTCTCGCCGACGCGGGTGCCCGCGTGGTGGTCAACGGGCGCACCGCCGACCGGGTGGACGCGGCGGTCGCCGACATACGCGCTACCGGTGGGGACGCGCTCGGTGTCGCCGCCGATGTCACCACCGAGGAGGGAGCCGAGCAGCTGCTGCGCGAACTGCCCGACGTCGACATTCTGGTGAACAACCTCGGCATCTTCGAGGCGGTGCCCGCGCGCGAGATCACCGACGCGCAGTGGCGGTCGTTCTTCGAGGTGAATGTGTTGTCGGCGGTGCGGCTGATCCGGGCGTACCTGCCCGGCATGACCGAGCGCGGGTGGGGTCGCGCCCTGCAGATCGCCAGCGATTCCGCCGTGGTCACTCCCGCCGAGATGATCCACTACGGCGTATCCAAGACCGCGCTGCTCGCGGTGACCCGTGGCTTCGCCAAAGATGCTGCGGGGACAGGCGTCACGGTGAATTCGGTGATCGCCGGACCCACCCACACCGGTGGCGTGGAGGAGTTCGTGTACCAGCTGGTCGACCGGTCGTTGCCGTGGGACCAGGCGCAACGCGAGTTCATGCGCGTGCACCGCCCGCAGTCCCTGATCCAGCGGCTGATCGAACCGTCGGAAATCGCGAACATGGTCGTGTACCTGAGTTCGCCGCTGGCATCGGCGACGACCGGCGGAGCCCTGCGCGTCGACGGCGGCTATGTCGATTCGATCCTGCCGTAACGCCCTTGCCAGGCGGCGAGCCAGCCGATCTCCATCGCCGCGTCGATGCGGATCGTGCCCTTGGGGACATAGATCAAGTCGATCGTCAGCAACCATCCCGCTGTGGTGAGACCGAGCCGACGTGCGCTCGCCAGACCTGCCGGTGTGCGCGCTGCCGTCAGCTGCACGAGGCCGTTGCCCGCGAGCAGCCCGGCGACGGTGAACTGCAGCCAGCGGTCGTACTTCTGGCCGAAGATCGCCTCGAAGCTGCGTCTGTTGAGGAGCGGCCATACGCCGCCGACAACGTTGAAGGCGCCGTGCGCGCGGGCGAGAGCCGCGGCTGGAGCCGGCCTTGTCGAACGATCGTCGGCGGACATCGCACTCCTCACAGAGAAGGGCTGGATGTTCGCCGCGTACCCCCACGGCGAGTGCGAAAACACACGAGAACGAAAGCGGGCGGGCCGGCTCCAGGGAGTGGGTGGTGCGGGTAGTGCGGTGCCGACCCGCCCGCACACTATTCGTGCGTGGGGGAGTGGTGGATGGGTGCAGGTGGCTGCAGGAACACCTACGTGCATCTCATCGCAGAGTGAGCGGGGTCGCCGCGTCGATGTGCGTCAGCTTCTGCGGGTTGCGCACGTAGTAGATGCCGGTTATCCGGTCGTCCTCGACGCGGACGGCGAGCACACCGTCGCGCTCGCCGTCGATGGACACCGCGAGCGCGGGTCCGCCGTTGACCAGCGTCGGCTCGACGACGAGGTCGACAGCGTGCTTGGTGAGGCCGCCGACGATGAAGCGCGACACCTTGTCGGCGCCGACAACCGGGCGCGGATTGGCCTGCTTGATTCCGCCCCCGTCGCTGACCGCAACCACGTCCGGCGCGAGAACATCTAGCAATCCCTGCAGGTCACGGGTTTCCAGCGCTCGCTGGAACGCTTCGATCGTGGCTTCGGCCTGCTGTGCGCTCACCGTGCGCCTCGGCTTGCGTTCCTCCACGTGCCGGCGGGCGCGGCTGGCGATCTGGTGCACGGCGGCGGGCGACTTGTCGACCGCCGCCGCGATCTCGGCGTAGCTGATGCCGAACGCCTCGTGCAGCACGAACACCGCGCGTTCGGTCGGGGTCAACGTCTCGAGCACCAGCATCAATCCCATCGACACGCTGTCGGCGAGTTCGACATCGGCGGCGACGTCCGGTGCGGTGAGCAGCGGTTCCGGCAGCCACGAACCGACATAGGACTCCCGTCGCCGCTTGAGCGAGCGCAATCGGTTCAGCGCCTGGCGGGTGGTGATGCGCACCAGGTACGCGCGCCGGTCCTCCACCTGCTCCAGGTCGGCCTTCACCCACCGCAGCCAGGTCTCCTGCAGTACGTCCTCGGCGTCGGCCGCCGAGCCGAGCATCTCGTAGGCCACCGTGAACAGCAGATTGCGATGCTGCACAAAGGTTTCCGTCGCGTCGACGGGAGTGGTCATCGTCGGTTCTCCTGTCCGTGGCTCAGACTGTGGTGATCGTGGCGCGGCGGTCGCGCAACACCTGCGGACGGTGTTTGCCGTCCTTCGGCCAGGAGTGCGAGCCGGGCTTGTTCGCCTCGGTGACCAGGTGCTTCACGCTCGCCGCGCACGAGAACTCCTTGAGCGCGCGACCGGCCGGGCCGGTGAAGTACAGGCCCATCGCGGTGTCGTCCTTGTGGCCGAGCTGGAAGATTCCCGCTCGGCGGCCGAAGCTGATGCACATGGCCTGGAAGGCCAGGTCGATCGAGGTGGGTTCGGTCCCATCGATGCGGTGCGCGATGGTGTCGGCGGCGTGCGCGCCGAGGCAACCGGCCACATAGGCGCTCATCCGGAACGGCAGGTCCGAGGGTGCCGACGAGTCACCGGCCGCGACGATCCGGTCGTCGTCGACGCTGGTCAGTGTCTCGTCGGTGAGCAGCCGCCCGGCGGCATCGGTACGCAGTCCACTGTGTGCCGCCAGTTGCGGTATCCCGAAACCCGCTGCCCAGATGGTGATCTCGCTGGGCAGGGCCGTTCCGGTCGCCAGCCGCACCGACGTCTGCGTCACCTCGGTGACGACCGATTCGGGGCCTTCGAGCAACCCGACACCCAGTTTCGTCAGGTACTTGCGGGCGGTTCGCCGGGCACGGGGATGCAGGTACGGGCCGAGCGTGCCGCCGCAGACCAGGGTGACCGAACGGCCCTGTTCGGCGAGTTCGGTCGCGGTCTCGATCCCGGTGGGGCCGCCGCCGACCACGGTCACCGGCGCAGACATGGCCCGGTCGAACAGGATCGACCGCAACCGCTGCGCTGCCTCCAAAGTGGCGACCGGATAGGCGAATTCGGCGGCACCGGGCACCTGCGGTTCCGCAGCGCCGCTACCGGCGGCGTAGACGAGGTAGTCGAAGTCGAGGTCCGCGCCGTCGGCCAGGGCGACGCGGCGGGCGCCCGCATCGATCCCGGTGACACTGTCGACGACCAGCGAGACACCCTCGGCCAGCACGTCTCGGTAGTCGACGATCGCGTCGTGGGTTCCACCGACCAGCTGATGCAGGCGCAGCCGGGGCACGAAGACGGGGCGCGGGTTGATCACGGTGATCCGCACATCCTGGCGCGCGCTGAGCCGATTGGCCGCCATCACCCCGGCGTATCCGCCGCCGATCACGACCACGTGGTTGGTGTTCATGGTGTCTCCTTCGCTCCGAGGGGTTCGAGCACAAGACACCGCACGGGCGAAGATCCTGACACGATGTGACTCAGATCACCAGCGGGTCTACCAAGCCTCGATAAGTGGGCTGTCGTGGTCGGTGCGCTGCCACCGCTGGGCGAAACGAGCCAACCGGGCCGGGTTGGCGATGGCGCGCAGACCCGCGATCCGGTCGTCGCGTACCTCCATGATCGCCACGCCGAGGACCCGGTCGTCGAGCGTGAACACGAGGGCCGGGCAGCCGTTGACCAGGGCGGCGTGGAGATCGGGCACGCGACCGTCGAGGTGGCGTCTGATCGTGTCGGGCCGCAAACCCGCCCGCATGGCGATCGCCAGCCGCGACGGGCCGCTGAACCGCACGAGCTTGCGGGCGGTTCCGCCCACACCGTCGGAAGTACCGGTGGCGTCGGCGGTGAGCAGGGCGACGAGCTGTTCGGTGCGCCCCGACGACGCGGCCGCGACGAACGCCTCCACGATGCGTCGCGCCGCCACGTGGTCGGTGCCGGTTCCGTTGCGTGCGGCGGTGATCCGGCGCTTGGCGCGATGCGCGTGCTGCTGACTAGCCGATTCGCTGATGCCGAGAATGTCGGCGATCTCGGCATGGCTGTAGGAGAACGCTTCGCGCAGAACATAAACGGCGCGTTCCACCGGTGTCAGCTGTTCGAGCAGCATGAGCACCGCCAGCGTCACCGACTCCCGTTGTTCGGCGGTGTCGGCGGGCCCGAGCATCGGGTCGCCGTCGAGCAGCGGTTCGGGCATCCACGCGCCCACCGCCCGTTCGCGACGCACTTTGGCGGAGCGCAGACGGTCGAGAGCCAGATTGGTGACGATCTTGGTGAGCCAGGCCTCGGGTACCTCGACGTGGTCGCGATCCGCGGCCTGCCACCGCAGAAAGGCATCCTGCACCGTGTCCTCGGCATCGGCGGCCGACCCGAGCAGGCGATACGCGAGCGAGGCCAACCGGTCGCGGTTGGCCTCGAAACGCGCGACGGTCGCGGTGTCCATGAGCACGACTCTAGGCGGCGATAACCCCGCGCGACGGTGCGCCCGCGGCCGCACGGTAGTGGTGGTCGAGCTTGCCGAACGTCGGGTGGCTGATCGCCCAGCCGCTGGTCCCCACGATGGCCGACTTCACCCAGGCGGCGGGCCTGCCGCACAGCGCGCCCGGCTTGGCGCGGGCATCGCCGTCGACGAACTGGAAGATCGCGTCCTTGCGCCCGAGGCTGACGTGGTTGCCGACGTAGCTCAGCGAGGTCCGCTTGATCGCGCGTCCGGTGAGTTCACCGATGATCGTCGCCGTGGCCTGCTGTCCGGTGAACCCGGCCGACGCGCACGACATCGGCAGCGGCTGACCGTTCCCGCCGATGACGAACGCGCTGTCGCCCGCGACGATCACATTCGGGTGCGACACCGACCGCAGCTCGCGATCCGCGGTGATCTGCCCGTCGGGTTCCACCGCGAGTCCACTGGCGGCGGCGATCGGGTGGACGGCGAATCCGGCCGCCCACACCGTCGCGTCGGAGACGAAGGCGGTGCCGTCGGCCGCGAACACCGCGCGCTGTTCGACGCGCTCGGCCGTGGTGTGCTCGTGCACGGCGATGCCGAGCCGGTCGAAGGCTCGCAGCAGATGCCTGCGCGCTTTCGGCCCGAGCCAACCGCCCACCTCGCCGCTGGTGGCGAGAGTGACCCGCAGGCCGGGACGGGCCTCGGCGATCTCCGTCGCGGCCTCGATGGCGGTGAGATTTCCGCCGACGATCAGCACGTCGCCGTGCGCCCCCAAGTCGTCGAGGCGGGCGCGTAGCCGCAGCGCCGAGGGCCGCGCGGCCACGTTGTAGGCGTGTTCGGCGACGCCCGGGACGCCGTGGTCGGCGATGGTGCTGCCGAGCGTGTAGAGCAGGGTGTCGTAGCCGAGGTGGCCGCCTTCGGCGAGGGTGACCCGACGCCGGTCGACGTCGAGGGCGGTCACCCTGGCCACCCGCAACCGGATGCCGGTGCCGGCGAAGACCTCGGTCAGCGGACGATGCGGCAGGTCGTGTCCGGCGGCGAGCTGATGCAGCCGCAACCGCTCCACGAAGTCCGGTTCGGCATTGACGACGGTGATCTCGACGTCGTCGCCGTGCAACTGGCGGGCAAGGAAACCGGCGCTGAAGGCCCCGGCGTATCCGGCCCCGAGAACAACGATGCGGTGCTTCATGATTCGCTCCTGTCTGGTTCGCGTACACCCTGAACGAGACAGCTCCCGAATTCCTGACAGCGCGATCGAGTGAACTGGACCACACGCTGATCGAGCGCTTAGTGTTCCCCTATGTCACACCTGGACGGCGAGCCGACTGTGCTCATCTACGGCGCCTACGGATACACCGGTGAACTCGTTGTCGCCGAAGCACTCTCGCGCGGATTACGGCCGCTGATCTCGGGTCGCTCGGCCGAGCGGGTCGGTGAAGTCGCCGCCCGGCACGGCCTGACCGCGCGCCCGTTCGACCTCGCCGACCCCGACAACGCCGCCGCGCAACTCGCCGACGTCGACATCGTGCTGCACTGCGCCGGACCGTTCGTCCACACCTACGCACCGATGCTCGAGGCCTGTCTGGCCAGCGGAACCAACTATCTCGACGTGACCGGCGAGACGCAGGTATTCGCCGCGATCTACGCCCGCCACGACGACGCGGTGCGTGCCGGGATCACCGTGATCCCCG
This sequence comes from Nocardia sp. GTS18, assembly GCF_013839555.1. Lineage (NCBI taxonomy): Bacteria > Bacillati > Actinomycetota > Actinomycetes > Mycobacteriales > Nocardiaceae > Nocardia > Nocardia sp. GTS18. The sequence continues at coordinate 77,558 of NZ_JACBIU010000004.1, forward strand.
GCGTCGGCTTCGACATCGTCCCGACCGACCATCTCGTGGCTCGCCTGGTCGGCGACGTGCCCGACGCGGTCGGCGCCGACGTGGCGATGATCAGCCGCGGTGGTTTCAGCCGGGGCACGTTGCGTACGGCGGTCGACGGCATCGCCCGCGGCAATCTGGTGCGTTCCGGCGGTGACCTGGTCGCGGTGCCGCACGCGCACCGTGCCCTGACGATCGATGTGGGCCGAGGTCGTCCGGTCGGTGTCGCGAGTACGCCACTGGGCGATGTGTGCAGCGCGGGCTACGGCTACGGGCTCACCGAGGTGGCCACGTTCACCGCCGTTCCGTTGTCGCCGGTGGTGCGGGCGCTGAGCACGCCGCTGCGGTTCGTCACGGCCAGCGGGGTCGGTCGGACCGTCACCGACCTGGTGATCGACCGTATTCCGGTTCCCGACCAGGCGACCCGCGACGCCACTCGCAGCACCGGTTGGGCCCGCGTCTACCGAGCCGACGGCAGCGGCCTTTCGCTCGCCGTCGACGTGTCCAACACCTACGCCTTCACCGCGCATTCGATGGTGCATGCGGCGATCACCCTGCACTCCCGGCCCGCTCCACCCGGCGCGCACACCCCCGCGAACGCGCTCGGCGCCGACTTCCTGCTGTCGATCCCCGGTGGGGACATCAGTTGGCCCTTCCCGGCGCCACGGCCCGCCTGAGCGGCGATTGAGGACGCCGACCCAGGGTAAGCGCGCCGTGTCAGGAAGGCAGGTGACCCCATGACCTCGATGGATCCCGACCCGCGCAATACCCCCGACCTCGAGCCGGGTGGGGGCGTACCGCCGGCTCCACCCCGCCGGAATCGCCGCAGACCTCCGGTTTGTCGGCGCCGGAACCGAGCACCCGCCACCACTTCCCGATCACCGGCATCGGTGCCGTGGTCGTCACGCTGGTGCTCGTAGCCGTGTTCGCGGCCGTGATCGTCGGGGTGATCGCCGCGATGTAGAGACACCGCGACGCGCGGAAATCCCGCAGGTCGCGGGATTTGTGCGCCAGACTGTGCGCATGCCGACATTTGCCAGGGTGTTGCACACAGTTGTGGCCGGGGCGCTGGTCGTCGCGGCTGGTCACGGCGTCGCGGGCGCCGCACCGTCCGGGAGCGCCGAGGCGCCGTGGGCGGGCGGACCCGAGGGCGTGCAGGCCGCGGGAGCGGCGCTCGCCGACGGATTCACCGGCACGGTGCTGTGGGGTCGCGAGGCGAACACCCCGGTCCCGATCGCCAGTATCGCCAAGGTGATGACCGCCGTGGTCGCGATCAGCACCGGTGACCTCGAACGACCGGTCACCGTGCCGGCCGAGGCGGGCGCCTACTGCGCCCAGCACAACGGCAGCACCGCCGGACTCACCGCGGGTGAGGTGCTCACCGCCCGCCAGCTCCTCTACGCGCTGCTGCTGCCCTCGGGTTGCGACGCCGCCTATGCCATCGCCGAGTCCTTCGGTCCCGGCCAGGCCGGTTTCATCGGCCGCATGAACGACGCCGCCCGGGTGATGGGCTTGGGCGCCACTCAGTTCACCGATCCCAGCGGGTTGCCCAACCCGACGGACAATTCCACGCACTCCACCCCGGCCGCGCTCGTCGCGCTCGGCGTGCGCGCGATGGCACTGCCCGCCTTCCGTGAGATCGTCGCCGCGCGCGACCACCACGTCCCGGCCGACCACGACAACCGTGAACACCATTGGGAGACAACGAACAAGCTGCTGCACGAATACCCCGGGGCCATCGGCCTGAAGACCGGCAACACCAACGCGGCCGGGCACTGCCTGCTGTTCGAGACGGTGCGCGCGGGCATCCCGCTGATCGGGGTTGTGCTGCACAGTTCCGACACCAGCAGCGCGGTCGCCCGCGAAGACGCCACCCGAATCCTGAACTGGGCCTACGACCCCGTCCTGAGTGTGTTGGAGCCCATCGGCGTGCGCTGAGGGCCGAGCGAGGGTCGGCGCGGTCGCACGATCGCCAGTAACCTTTGCCCGTGATCACGTTGGGCAAAGGCGCGGCTCGGCCGAAGACGGCATTGGCCGCGGTCGTGACGGTGGTGTTCGTAACCTTCCTCGATACGACAGTGGTGAGTGTCGCGCTCGGCGCGATCCGGACCGAACTCGGCACCGATGTGACACTGCTGCAGTGGGTGGTCAACTCCTACACGGTGGTTTTCGCCGGGCTGATGCTCGCCGGCGGATCGCTCGGTGACCGGTTCGGGCGCAAGAAGGTGATGATCGCCGGTCTGGTGATCTTCTGTGCGGGATCGGTGGTTTCGGCGATGGCGAGCACCGTCGGCATGCTCATCGCCGGGCGGGCGATCATGGGGCTCGGCGCGGCGGCTTCGGAGCCGGGGACCCTGTCGGTGCTGCGCCACATCTTCCCCGACGACCGGGCGCGCGCGAAGGCGATCGGTGTGTGGGCCGCGGTATCGGGTTTGGCGTTGGCGGCCGGGCCGGTGCTCGGCGGTGTGCTCGTGCACGCGTACGGGTGGCGGTCGATCTTCTGGTTCAACCTGGTGATCGGCGCGGTGGCGCTCGTCGCGGCGCTGTGGTCGGTGCCCGAGAGCTCCGACCCGAGTCCCGAACCCATCGATTGGGCGGGTGCCGTGCTCGGTGCCACCGCGTTCGGTGCGGTGATCTACGCCGCGACCGTCGGTCAGGATCGTGGGTACACATCCCCGCCGGTGCTGGGCTTCTTCGCGCTCGGTGCCGTGGCGCTGGTGGCGTTCGTCTTCGTCGAAACCCGCGCTCGCGCACCGATGCTCGACCTGAAGTATCTGCGGATGCCCGTGGTGCGCAGCGCGCTCGTCGTCGCGTTCGCCGTGTACTTCGGGATCTTCTCGATCTTCTTCTTCACCGCGATGTATCTGCAGGTGACGCAGTCGTATTCGGCCGCGCGTACGGCCGCGATCTTCGCGCCGATGGCCGGGACCATCGTGATCGGGTCGCTGGCCGCCGGGTTCTGGGTGTCGCGCCGGGGTGCCCGCGTGCCGATGATCCTCGGCTGTGTGGTCGGTGCCGGTGGCATTCTGCTCACCCGTCAGGCGATGAGCGGAACACTGCACGATCCGACGATCGCGGCGGCGATGGCGGTGGCGGGCATCGGGTTCGGAATCGCCGTCGTGCCGTTGACCTCGGCAGTGATGACGGGCGTGCCACCGCAGCACTCGGGAATGGCTGCGGCCGTGACGAATACGATGCGCCAGGTCGGTTCCGCGTTCGGGGTGGCGATCCTCGGCGCGGTCGTGAGCTCGTTCCTCTCCGCGGACCTCAAGGCCAAGATGACCGAGCTGGGCGTGCCGACGACCCTGCAGCCCGATGCCGTGGAGGCCGTCGAACGCGGTCGCCTGCCCGAGGGTGCCAACCCGTTCAAGTACCTGCCCTACATCAGGGATGTGATGGACGCGGGCAAGGCGGCCTTCCACCAAGGCCTCGACGCGGCCCTGCTCGCCTCGGCGATCCTCATCCTCGCCGCCGCGGTCTTCACCGCCGTCGACGAACGACCCCGCAAACGACAGCAGCTGGCCGAGACCGTCTGAGCACATCACCGGTGGGAATGGGCGCCAACCCCTAGTCCCCCTAACTCCGCGCTGAGGCACCCCCAATCCTCGCGCCGACCCATGACCTGCGCAAATCCGTCCCATACAGTGATCTCAGACCCGGTCGCACCGCATCATTCCCCGCCCCGAAAGGACGAGGCCATGACCGCCCACCGAGCTCCGAGCACCCCTCTCCAGCGCAACTTCGGCCAGATGCGCCGCGCCCTGCCCACCCCTTGGACAGCCGCCCTGTCCGATCGCCCCGCTCCCGGCACAACAACCCGCGCCCGCCCGGTGCTCCGCATCCACGCACTCGAGGGCTGACCCCTCAGAGGAACGAGTCGTCCATCTGCGCGGTGAGGGGCCCTGCTGTATCACCGGTATTGCGAACACCCGCAGGCTCGATCAGCATCGCGTGCACCTCACCGTCCGCAACCGGACAGTGCTCGACCCCTCGCGGCACCACGAACATCTGCCCCGACCGCAGCACGATGTCACCGTCTCGCATCCGAATAGTCAGTTCGCCCGCGACGACGAAGAACAGCTCATCGGTCTCGTCGTGTTTGTGCCACACGAACTCACCCTCGAGCTTCACCAGCTTGATCTCATAATCGTTGACTCGTGCGACCACTTTCGGCGACCACCGCTCCGAAAACGCCGACAGAGTGGCCGCCACGTCGACTACTTTGTTCGCCATACACCGATCCTGGCACTCGACGGACCTGGATTCGCAACGGATCGCTACATTCTCCCCACGTTTTCGGCGGATCGGCCGGATAGGTTTCCGGTGTGAGCGAGCGGAAACGGGTGTGGGTGTGGCCGGTGGTGAGCGTCGGCGTCATGATCGCGGCGGTGGTGACGAGCCTGCATTCGGGATGGGTCGTGACCGTGCTGTGGATTCTGGCGCTGCCGTTGCTCGCCGCGTTCTGGTTGGCGCTGGTGGTTGTCGCGGTGACCGCGGTGTGGCGCACGACGAGGGGTGGACGGCGATGGCCACAGGTCGTCACCGGTGTCGCGGCCGTCGTGAGTATCGGTGTGCCGGTGATGTTCTACCTCTGGCCGCAAGCGCGGGTGTGGGCACGGTTTCAGCTCGAGCGTCCCGCATTCGACGCGGCGGTGGCCAGGGATCTGAGTGTGCGGGACTACTACGGGACCGACCTGCCGACGCATCTTTGCTGGGTGTCGGCCAATTGCAAGGTGGCCGTGGTGCGGACCGCCGACGACCACACGGCGCGCTTCGTGCCCGACTATGTCGGGATTCCCGACGGCGCAGTCGGTTACGCGCACCTGGACGGTGAACCACCCGCCGAGCCGTTCGAGGTGTTCGGGGACCAGCTGTGTCCGGTCATCGAATTGGGTGACGGGTGGTGGTGGCTGGGCCAGTGCGGATAACGGCTCAGCCGAAGAAGGAACTGCGGACAGGGCCGGGGGAGCGGACGGGGGTGCGGGGGCCGAGGAGCCAGCTGTCGGCGGTGGTGGTGACGAAAGTGGTGAAGGTGGGGTCGAGGTCGGGTGGGGTTTCGCCGTCTCCGGTGTCGGGGGTGGGGTCGGCGGCCGCGATCTCGGCGGCGATCTCCGATTCGGGGCGGGCGTCCGCAGGCACCGGTTCGAGGCCGTTCTCGCCGACACGCTGGGTGGGTGCCCAGGGCGCGATGACGGTCTGGTGGAGCAGGCCGCTGATGTCGGCTGTCACCGGCGGAGGCTGAGTCCAGCAGGTGGCGTGTTCGAACAGGATCTGACCGGGGGCGCGCTCGTGCAGGGTGACGACCAGGTCGGGGTCGACGGTGCGCAGGTCGTAGGCGACGACGAGGGTGTCTTCGGCGCCGGGCTCGTAGTCCTGGGTGGGGAGGTCGAGGACGCGGGCCGTGGCGAGACCGAGGATGCGATCCGCCCGATCGGGGAGCAGCGACACCGTACGTGGCGCACGGTCGGCCGCCGACAGTGCGAGACCCACGCGGTGGATGCTGTATCGGCACAGGGCGGCGTTGTCGCCCAGATACGCCCAGCGCCCGGTCATTCCGGCGTCGAATCCGTACGGCGACATCGTCGCGAGGTAGCCGCCGGTCAGGGTGAACTGCCAGCCACGCAGATCCCGATGGTCCAGGGCGCTCACGGCGGCCGCACGATCGGCGCGAATCAGCATGCGGCTCACCCGATCACGGGCGAACACCCAGTCGTCGTCGGGTTCGGGCAGGTCGGCGAACTCGGCGCGGGCGGTGGCCGGATCACCCGCCAGGATCGAGTTGTACACCAGCAGATAGTGTTCCGCCCACTCGCGCGGGCTCGAGGCATACCGCCCCAACACCTCGACGGCTTCGGCATGACGGTGTTCGTCCTCCAGCGCGGCGACCAGCTCCGCGAGCGCCTGGCGCACAGTGGAATCCACCCGCAACGCTTCGTGCAGAACCGGGACCGCGGCGAACGACAGGCCGTACTCCACACAGTCGTAGCCGAGCATCGTGAGCGCGCGTGCATCGGTGGCGTCGGGGAGTGCCGCCCGTGCGCTGGTCGCCAGCGGTTCCAGCTCGGCGGCGTCGGCCAGCTCGATCAGGAAGGTCACGAGTTCGGGGAGCGGAAGCTGCTCGGCGACCGGCCGCAGAGAACGCACGGACCCGCCGAGATCCCCCTGGGCGAGCAACTCGCGAGCTTCGTTCAATTCGATTGTCATCGCCACCATCCTGGGTGAGAAGCGAGTCGGCGGCAACTGGGATTCGCCTCCGAACGGTGTCTCGATGAATTCTCAGACCCCGGCAGCTGTCAACCGGCAATCCGCTTCCATCACCATCCATGCGCTCAACTGGATCGAGAGGTCCTGGGGCGGCTCGGTCCCTGAGTCGCCGAGCCGGTTCAGTCGGGCAGGCACCGCGACCGGACGAGACCAGTCCGATCCGAACAGCGGCAGTCCGTCGACCTCGGCCCGATGCTCCCACGCCGCCCGTGCGGAGGCATGCACGATCCCCGCTGCGGTCGTATCGCCGAGCACCAGTGCGGTTTCGGTGAGATAGCGCGCGAGGATACCCATGAACAACCCGGAGTCGTCATCGGTGGCACCACTGATCACTCCGTTGTCGGTGAGGAGTTCGCCGACGGCACGCACCAGGTCCCGCGCACGCTCGCGGTACCCGGATTCACCTGTCCGCGCGAACAATTCGGTATCGAGGCCGATCGCGACACCCTGGCAGTAGGTGTGCACCGTGCGGTCCATCGAGCCGCTCGGCTCGTGCACACCGTCGAGAATCAGCCCGCTGGCGGTATCACGCAGCCGGGTGTGCAGAAACTCCGCGAGCCGCACAGCGCGGGGGAGATCGCCGAGCCGGGCCAACGCGATACCTGTCGGGCCGATCGCGGGTGTGTTGTAGAAGTCGTCGCCGGAGCGCCACGGTACCGCGCCGAGCACCGGATTCCAGCCGTCGACCACCGCGGAGCGCAGGTCGGCGAGCGCGTCGTCGAACCGCACGTCGAGCAACCGTTGCGCACGTTCGAGCGCGATCAGCAACCACGCCATGTCGTCGTAGTACCGGTTCGTCCACCCGGTGACATTGCGGGTCCGGATGCCGCGTGCCAGCGCGACCACCCGGTCGACCCGCTCGGGGGTGCGGGCGCGATGGGCGGCGTCGATCGCACAATCGACCAGGTGGGCCTGCCACCAATAGCACCAGCGCCCGAACGACTGATCGGTGAGCGACGCGGGCCAGACCAGCGTGCCGAGCTGTCGCTGCGGCAGCCCCCACAGCGACCGCACATGCCGCGCGACGATCGCGCGCTCGGCCAGATCCGCGCGCCGCTCACACTCCCCGGGCACGGCCGCGGCGCCGCGCGTGATCGCCGCGGTCCTGGTCGGCTGGGCCAGGGCGGTGAGCGCCACCGCCGCGCCCGCACCCCACAGCACCCGACGTCGGCTGATCCCGTCGCCACGCCGTTCCACTCGACTCCCTTGCTGGACACCGTCTCCGGGTCCGGCACCGTATCGCTGCTGTCCGGCGTCGGCATGGCGAGCAGCTGAACCGCGCGGGTAGCGCACGAATCGATCGGTTGAACACCGTGACAGCCCGCCTGGGGGAGGCGTCGATACGCGACACGAGAAATGTTCAGCCGCAAGATGTCTCACCATTTTCAGGCCACGGCGGCTACGGTGGTGCCGTGGCAGGGACGAGATGTCCCACCGGCCCGCTGATCGTGCGGGTGCTCGAAGGCCACGGCGTCGAAGAACCATCGCAGCGATACCGAGCTCGACAGTGCGGATACACCGGCGTATTCGTCCTGATCGGCAGCGGTAGCGTGCTGATGTCGTTGGGGTAGCCAGGATGTGACGAGCACGATGCTGACAAGTAGCCGACAGCAGCAGTTTTCGTGTCGAAGTCGTGTCTTCGTACGAGTCTTCCCCAAAAACGTCCGCGATGCGGTAACTTAGCGGCTGCTTTGCCAATGATTGTCTGTGTGAAAGGAATTGGATTCATGGGATTCGAGGCCACGGGAGCGATCGGCGACCACTACAACGAGGCCGGTGGCGCGTCGAGCCCCCTCGGTGAGCCGATCTCGGCCGAACTGGACGCCCCGGGCGGCGGCAAGTACCAGGAGTTCACCGGCGGCGTCATCTACTTCAAGCTCCCCACCGGAGCCAAGACCGTCTACGGCGCGATCCGTCAGGCGTGGGAGGCCGAGGGCGGCGCGGGCGGCCGTCTGGGCTACCCGACCTCCGACGAGCAGGACATCGAGGGTGGCAAGATCAGCCACTTCGAGAACGGTTCGATCAGCTACTCGATCGCCGACGACGCGGTGACGATCAACGCCTAGCGTGTGATCTGCACAGGTGGGCACCGATCCGACGGGTCGGTGCCCATCGTCGTCTCCGGGTAGTGATTGCCCGGTGCCTGCGTATTCGGTCCGGCGCGGGGTACACGCCACCCACCTCTGTTGTCGATGATGGGAGGCGTCATGGTGAATGTCGACGAGAAAGGCGCGGCCGGGCGCGGCGGTAAGCTGCACATCCCGCGCAGTCGCGGCGCGCTGGGCGGTCTGGCGGTGCTGCTACTCGGTATCTGGGGCGCGCTCATACCGTTCATCGGTCCGTACTTCGATTTCGCCTACACCCCGGACGAACCGTGGGTCTGGACGACGGCGCGCGGCTGGCTGCAGGTGCTGCCCGGCGTGGTCGCCATCGTGGGCGGCCTGCTCATGCTGATGAGCCGCAATCGGGTGGTCGCGAGCTTCGGCGCCTGGCTCGGTGTCGCGGCGGGCGCCTGGTTCGTGATCGGACCGTTCCTGGCCGCCTGGTTCCGGCTCGGGGACATGGGTGAACCCGTGGCCGGATCGGACGTCAAGCGCGCACTGCTGCAGCTGACGTTCTTCTACGGGCTCGGCGCGCTGATCCTGTTCTTCGCCGCGAGCTCGCTGGGCAGGCTGTCGGTGCGCAGCACCCGTGACATCGCCTTCGCCGAACGCACCCGCGTCGTCGGCGACGATCGGGCTCGCGTCGTGGAGGAAGAAGTCGTCCCCACCGAGGGAGCGCACACCCGAGGGTTCGGAACGCGCGGTATCCGGCACCGCCCGGTGTGAGCGGTCAGGCGGTCTTGACCGTGACCACCGTATCGGCGCTGGGGTAGTCGAGGACGCGCAGCCGCCCGGTGACCAGGTCGACGGTATCGGCGACCACGCGACCGGCGCGCCGCGCGTCGTCGGCGAAGCTGGTGCTCACCACCCGGTAGCTGCGTTTGGCGGTGAGCACGATGTCACCCGCGCGCAGGTGCCCGGCGGACCGGGGTGCTCCTTCGGCGTCCTCGGCCGCGCCGGTTCCCCTGATGAGCTCGATCAACTTCAGCACTGTGTTCTCCCAGTATGTGAAAACGCCGTCTGACGTCCCGCGCGCCGGGTCGGCGAGCGGTATCCAGCTCTCTGTACCCCGAATCGTGATGGTTGAACCCTCCGATTCCGGGCACTCCTCGCCATTCGGCAGACCCGTGATCGAGGCGTCCAGGAAATTCCCAGGTCAGACGCAGGTCTGCTCCAGTCTCGCCGGTCACCGTCGGTGTCATGACCGACACAGAGACCGCCACCTGCGCGGCAACCGTGGCCGAGGTGATCACCACCCCCGGGGTGGACGTGGTCGTCCCGGTCCACAACGAGGAAAACGACCTGGCCGACTGCGTGCGCAGGCTGCACGCCTTCCTGCATGACGGGTTCCCGTTCAGCGCGCGCATCACCATCGCCGACAACGCTTCCACCGACAACACGCTGGTGATCGCCGAACACCTCGCCACGGAACTGGACGGTGTGCGGGTGGTGCACCTGGACCGCAAGGGCCGCGGGCGGGCACTGCACGCGGTGTGGGGCGGCTCCGATGCCCGGGTGGTCGCCTACATGGACGTCGACCTGTCGACCGACCTCAATGCCCTGTTGCCGCTCGTCGCGCCGCTGATGTCGGGGCATTCCGATCTCGCGATCGGTTCCCGGCTCGCCACGGCGGCTCGGGTGGTGCGCGGGCCCAAACGGGAGCTGATCTCCCGCGGCTACAATCTGCTGCTGCGCACCTGCCTGCAGGTGCGGTTCTCCGACGCTCAATGCGGCTTCAAGGCCATGCGCGCCGAGGTGGCCCGCGAGCTGCTGCCGCTGGTGCGCGATCGTGAGTGGTTCTTCGACACCGAAGTGCTCGTGCTGGCCGAGCGGGCGGGGCTGCGCATCCACGAGGTGCCCGTCGACTGGATCGATGATCCCGACAGCCGTGTCGACATCCTCGACACCGCGCGCAAAGATCTGCTGGGGATGTGGCGGGTCGGCCGGGAACTGGTGAGCGGGCGCCTGCCGGTCGCGGAGCTGCGGGCCGCCATCGGGCGAGAACCGCTGGTCCCCGGTGTGCCGGTGGGCATGGTCGGGCAGCTGGTGCGTTTCGCCCTCGTCGGAGTGCTTTCGACGCTGGCCTATGTGGCGCTGTATCTGCTGATGCAACCGGCCGTCGGTGCGCAGGCGGCGAATCTGCTCGCCCTGCTGGTGACAGCGGTTGCGAACACCGCGACCAACCGCGCCTTCACCTTCGGCATCCGCGGCCCGGAAAGGCGTGCCGCGCAGCATGTTCAGGGGCTGCTGATCTTCCTGTTCGGTCTCCTGATCACCAGTGGGTCGCTGTTCGCATTGCATCGGTGGGCGTCGGGCGCGTCGGTACAGGTGGAGCTGGCTGTGCTGGTCGTCGCGAATTGTGTTGCCACGCTTGCCCGTTTCGTCGGGCTGCGCTGGGTTTTCCGTGGTGCGGGTGATCGCCGATGACCGCGCTGACGACGAAGCCGGAGGCCGAATCGGTAGTCGAGAACTCGTTGATACGACCACGATGGGAGTTTCCCGCTCTTGCCGCGCTGCTGATCGGCACGGCGGTGGCTTATCTGTGCAACCTGACCGCAAACGGCTGGGCCAACTCGTTCTACGCGGCCGCCGTGCAGGCCGGCTCGGTATCGTGGAAGGCGTTCTTCTTCGGATCGTCGGACGCGGCGAACGCGATCACGGTCGACAAGACCCCGGCCGCACTGTGGCCGATGGAGTTGTCGGCGCGAGTATTCGGATTCGGCAGCTGGAGCATGCTGGCACCGCAGGTACTGATCGGCGTCGCGTCGGTGGCGCTGTTGTGGGCGACGGTTCGCCGCTACCACGGTGCGGCGGCCGGTCTGCTCGCCGGTCTCGTCCTTGCTCTGACTCCGGTGGCGGCGTTGATGTTCCGCTTCAACAACCCAGACGCACTGCTGGTGTTCCTGATGATCGCTGGGGCCTGGGCGATGTTGCGCGCCACCGAATCCGGGCATTGGCGCTGGCTGGTGCTGTGCGGGCTGTTCATGGGATTCGGGTTCCTGGCCAAACAGCTGCAGGTGTTGCTCGTTCTCCCGGCGCTGGTCCTGGTGTACCTGTTCGCGGGGCCGCCGAAGCTGGGTACCCGGCTGCTGCAACTGTTCGCCGGCGGTGCGGCAATGGTCGTGGGTGCGGGCTGGTGGGTGCTGATCGCGCAGCTGTGGCCGGTCGACTCGAGACCGTACTTCGGTGGCTCCCAGAACAATTCGATCATTGAGCTGACCCTCGGCTACAACGGTCTCGGTCGGCTCAGCGGTGACGAGACGGGCAGCGTCGGTCCCGGTGGTGAACTTCCCGCCGGTGGCAACGGAATGTGGGGGCAGACCGGCATCACCCGCTTGTTCGACTCCGCTCAGGGCGGGCAGATCGCGTGGTTGCTGCCTGCCGCGCTGATCCTCGCCGTCGTGGCACTGGTCGTCTACGGCCGTGCACCACGCACCGATCTGCGACGGGCATCTGTAATGCTCTGGGGCGGTTGGCTGCTCGTGACCGGGCTGGTCTTCAGCTTCATGAAAGGAATCTTCCACCAGTACTACACGGTCGCCCTCGCGCCCGCGGTCGCCGCGCTGACCGCGATCGGCGCTGTCCTGCTCTGGCGGCATCGAGACCGGGTGTCGGCACGGGTGTGCGCCGCCGCGACGATGGGCGTTACCGCGGCCACCGCCTGGGTATTGCTCTCGCGCACCAGCGATTTCGTACCTTGGCTGTGGTGGGTGATCCTGGTCGGCGGTCTCGGAGCAATGCTCGCGCTGCTGGTGCCGCCCGCACCGAAGCGGTCGGCGTTCGCGGCCCTGCTCGCCGGGACTGTCGCGCTGAGCGGGCCCGCCGCCTATACCGCCGAGACCATCGCCTCGGTCAATGCCGGGTCAATTCCCAGCGCGGGCCCGAAAGTCCGTGGCGGACGGGGCATGCCAGGACCCGGGGGCGAAATGCCGGACGGGCGAGGCGCAATGGGAGGTCGTGACTACGCGCCAGTGGGCAGCACAGCGCCCGCAGGTGGAGATCCCGGCAACGGTTCCGGTCGGGTCGGTGCACCGAGCGGGACGGCCGAGACAACTGCGCCCGATGGGGGCGCTGGTGGAGGTGCTGGGCCGAACGACGGGGCCGACGGCGGCGGCTTCCTCGGTGGGGCGAGCCAGGTGAGCGACAAGGTGATCGCGCTGCTCACCGCCGACGCGGACAACTACACCTGGATCGCTGCGGCCACCGGCTCGAACTCCGCCGCCACCTACCAACTGGCCACCGAACTGCCGGTGATGTCGCTGGGCGGGTTCAACGGCAGCGACTCGTTCCCTACGCTCGCTCAGTTCGAGCAGTACGTGGCCGACGGCCGGATCCACTACTTCATCGCGGGAGGCGGTCCCGGGGCGCGGGGCGACGATGCGATCGCCGCCTGGGTGGCGGCGAACTTCACCGCCGTGCAGGTCGACGGCGTCACCGTTTACGACCTGATCAGCTGAAAGCTGTTCACAGGAAACGCCCAGTTTCCTTCCAGGTCCGTGTGCGGTGGGCCAGCCATGCTGAATCCATGACCGTCGAACCACCCGAAGCCCGCATCCTCGTCGTCGACGACGAGCCGATGATCGTCGAGCTGCTGAGCACCAGCCTGCGATTCCAGGGCTTCGAGGTGGCGACGGCCGCCGACGGTGCGGCCGCGCTCGACACCGTACGCCGCTTCCGCCCCGACGCCCTGGTCGTGGACGTGATGATGCCCGGCATGGACGGCTTCACCCTGCTGCGCAGGTTGCGTGCCGACGGTGTCGGGGCGCCCGTGCTGTTCCTGACCGCCCGCGACCAGACCGAGGCCAAATTGACCGGCCTCGGTCTCGGCGCCGACGACTACGTGACCAAACCGTTCAGCCTCGAGGAGGTGATCGCCCGCATCAGGGTGATCCTGCGGCGTGCGGGCGCGGCCGCTCCGCAACGCAACCCCCGGCTGCGTGTCGCCGACATCGAGCTCGACGACGAGAGTCACGAAGTGTGGAAGGCGGGGGAGCCGGTGAGCTTGTCGCCGACCGAATTCACCCTCCTGCGCTACTTCATGGTCAACGCGGGCAAGGTGCTGAGCAAGCCGATGATCCTGGATCACGTGTGGCACTACGACTTCGGCGGTGACGCGAATATCGTCGAGTCGTATGTGTCGTATCTGCGGCGCAAGATCGACACCACCGAACCCAAACTCATCCACACGCTGCGCAGCGTCGGATACGTGCTGCGGGAACCGAGGTGAGCGTCTCGGCTCGGGCCGCACGGCGTTTCGCCGCTGTGCCGCTGCGTGTCGGGCTGGTGCTCGTGCTGCTCGCGCTCGCGACGGTGGTGCTCACCGCGGTGGGAGCGGTGGTGACCTCGGTGATGTCGAACTCGCTCACCGACCGGGTCGACGAACAGCTCATCGACGCCGCGCGGACCTGGGCACAGCCGAGAGCGATGAAGCAGGTCACCGACTCGGCGGGCAACACCCGCTGGGTGCCCGCCGACGCACCGAACGCCATGCCGATGGAAGGGGAGCAGCCGCGCCGGTTCGCCGAGATCCGCACCGGACCCGACGGCGAGGTCTATCTCGAGTCACCCGGCGCCACCGACGGCTCGTCCGGGCTGCCGGACGTCACCGGTGACGAGCGCGGCCCGCGCACAGTCGGATCCCGCAGCGGTCCCGACACAGACTGGCGGGTGCTGACCACCACGAACGGCCACGGCTCGGTCACCGTCGGCATGTCGTTGTCGGAAACCAGGCAGACGATCATGGGCCTGCTTCTGGTGCAGGTTGTCGCGGGTGTCGCCGTGTTGCTGCTGCTCGGCATCGTCGGCTATCTGGTGGTGCGGTGGAGTCTTCGCCCGTTGCGGGCGGTGGAGGAGACAGCGGCCGCTATCGCCGACGGTGATCTGCACCGCCGTGTTCCGGTGCGCGATGTCGACACCGAGGTCGATCATCTCGCCCGCTCACTGAACGTGATGCTCACCCGGATCCAGGACGGTGTCGCCGCGACCGAGGCCTCCGAGGCGGCGGCGCGGCGTTCCGAGGCGCGGATGCGTGAGTTCGTCGCCGACGCCAGCCACGAATTGCGCACCCCGCTCACCACCATCCGGGGATTCGCCGAGCTGTACCGGCACGGGCACCGCACCGACCCCGAGACCCTGTTCGGCCGGATCGAGGCCGAGTCCATCCGGATGGGCGGACTGGTCGGTGACCTGCTGACGCTGGCCGATCTCGACGCCAACCGCCCCCTCGAGCGGGCGCCCGTCGACCTGCTGGCCCTGGCGCGGGACGCGGTCGGCGACGCCCACGCCCGCGAGGCCGGACAGCCCGTCGCTCGCGCGATCGAGCTGGAAGTCGCCGGTGACGGAGCGATGGTCGTGGTCGGGGACGAAGCACGACTGCGACAGGTCATGGCGAACCTGGTGGGCAACGCGCTCACCCATACCCCGCCTGGGACCCCGGTCACCGTGCGTCTGCGCCCGGGTGAGGACGAGGTGGCCTTCGATGTCGTCGACGAGGGGCCCGGCCTGCCGGCGGAAGCCGCGTCGCGGGTGTTCGAACGGTTCTATCGCACCGACAACTCCCGCACCCGGTCCAGCGGCGGCTCCGGCCTCGGGCTGTCCATCGTCGCGGCACTGGTGGCGGCCCACGGCGGGCACGTCGGTGTCGAGAGCACACCTGGTCGCGGCGCCACGTTCACCGTGGTGCTGCCCAACGACATGCGCTGACTAGGCCGTGACCGGGGCAGGCTCTCGGTGCACCGCGCGGCGGCTGATGAGCGCGCCGAACAGCGTGGCCAGCGGCGTCATCAACACGGCGTACACGGCGGCGGGCACCGCGATGCGCGCACTGTCGAGGACGGTGATCGCCAGGGTGATGGCGATCGCGCTGTTGTGCACGCCGACCTCCATCGACGACGCGATCGCCTGCGGCGGGCTCACCCCGAACGCGAGCGGCACCAGATAACCGGTGGTGAGGCTGATGACGCAGAACACCATGGTGATCGCGCCGACATCGAGGAAGTAGCCGCCGATCGCCGTCCGGTCCGCGATCATCGTGACCGCCACGATCACCGCGAGGATCAGCACCGACGCGATCCGCACCGGCAGATCCATCCGGCCCGCGAATTCCGGGGCCCGGCGCCGCACCTGCATGCCGATCAGGACCGGGATCAGCACGATAGCGATCACCTGCACGGTCTTGCCGAACTGCAACCCCAGCTGACCGGTCTCGTTGTCGGCGAACTGGTGGATGGCCAGATTGGTGACCACCGGCACGGTCACCACACACAGCATCGAATTGACCGCGGTGAGCGTCACATTCAGTGCCACGTCACCACGGAACAGGTGACTGAACAGATTCGCGGTCGCCCCACCCGGCGAGGCGGCGAGCAGCATCATCCCCACCGCGAGCAACGGCTCGAGGTCGAACAGCATCACCAACCCGAACGCCACCGCGGGCAACACGATCACCTGACACACCAGGGCCACCGCGACGGCCTTCGGCGCCCGGGCGACCCGCGTGAAATCGGCCCCGGTCAACGACAGGCCGAGCCCGAACATGATGACGGCCAGCGCGGGCGGCAGCGCCGTGGAAAGAAACGAGGAGTTCATGCACCACCGATCGTCGCGGAACCCCTACCTTATGCGGCAAGAGCTTTCGCCACACCGCTGTTCGAGCGAACCCGGGTCCGGGCAGCGTCGGGCAGCGATGTGGCGAAGGTCCGTGAGCAGGTCTCAGGCGGCGAGGGCGTGGGCGTCGCGTGGCCACCGCTGATGTGCTGCGTCGATGACGTAGGGATGGGTGTGCTGGTAGAGCCGGTCGGTGATGCGAACGGCGTCGGCCAGGCGGGCCGGATCGATGGTTCCGATCTCGTGCAGGTGGGTGATCTCGGCCGGGTCATGGCGGGGCCAGGACCGCAGCGCGACGGTGGTTCCGAGGGCGGCCAGACCGAGCAGCACCAGCCAGGTGGTCGTGAAACCGGCTGCGGTGGTGAGCCATCCGGCGATCGGATAGGTGAGCAGCCACGCCAGGTGCGACAGCGAGAACTGCGCGGCGAACAACGCGGCCCGGTCGGCGGGTTGCGAGGACCGCCGCAGAATCTGCCCGGTCGGGGTCAGGACGGCGGCAGTGCCCGCCCCGATCACCGCCCACACGGCGCCTGCCGCGATCCAGCGCCACTGTCCCGCCGCGGCATTCGACAGCGCGACGGCCGCGCCGAGTCCGGTCATCAGGGTCGTGGCACCGCTCAGCATCACCGGCCGGGGGCCGACCCGGTCGAGCACCCGCGGCAACGACAGCGCCACCACCATGGTGCCGAAACCGTTGGCGGCCAGCAGGATCGCGACACCGGTCTGCGAACCGCCGAGCGTGTCGCGCACATAGTTGACGGTGTTGACCATGATGACCGACCCCGCCGCCGCGACCACCAGGTTCAACCCGAGTAGCCCGCGCAGCCTGGGCGTCGCGGCGAAGATCCGCATTCCCACCGCGATCCGCTGCCGGAAACTGCCACCGGTGGTCGCACCCGCGTCGGGAATCCTGGTGGAGACCACGAGGACGGCCGAGACCACGAAGCCGATGGCGGTGCCGACGAACAGCCAGTGGAAGCTGATCAGGGTGAGCGCCGCCGCCGCGAGCATCGGGCTCAGCAGCGTCTCCATGGTCGCGGCCAGCTGGGCCGCCGACAGCGCCCGGGTGTAGTCGCGTTCGTCGGGCAGGATGTCGGGGATCACCGCCTGATACGTCGGAGTGAAGGCCGCTGATGCGGTCTGCAGTACGGCGATGAGTACGTAGATGTGCCAGATCTGGTCGATGAACGGCAGCGCGAGCACCACGGCACCGCGCACCGCGTTGAGCGAGACGAGGAAGAGCCTGCGCGGGAAACGATCGGCATAGGCGGCGACGATCGGGGCGACGGTCACGTACACCAGCATCTTGATGGTGAGCGCGGTGCCGAGCACGGCCCCTGCCTCGGCGCCCGCCAGTTCGTAGGCGAGCAGACCCAGTGCGACCGTGGTCAATCCGGTGCCGAACAGCGCCGTCATCTGGGCGGTGAACAGCCGGAGGTAGTCGCGGTTGGCGAACAGCGAGGTGATCATGCTCCGAAGGTACGACTTCGCGGCCTTAAAGTAAACCCCTAGGGGGTATGGGTATCGAATCTGCGGATTCGGGCCCGATAGCTCCCTGACCGGGTGCGATAGGGGATACTTCGTAGGTGACGTTGAGTGAACAATCAGTACCGGACGCGGTCACCGCGATCAGCCAGGTGATCGGCGCCGAGGCCTGCTCGGGCATCGGTTCGTTCCAGTTCTGGTTCGCCGACGGGCGCTGGGAATGGTCCGACGAGCTCGCCGAGATCTACGGCTACGGCCCCGGTGAGGTCGAGCCGACCACCGAGCTGCTGCTGTCGCACAAGCACCCCGACGACCAGCAGGACCTCGGCACCGCGATCACCTGCGCCATCGACGCGGGCGAACCGGTGTGTGGCAGGCACCGCATCATCGACACCCGAGGCACCGAGCACGAGGTGATCATCGTCGGCGACCACCTCACCGACGACGACGGCACGGTGATCGGCACCACCGGCTACTACATCGACGTCACCCAGCGTTTGGAAGAGGAACGCAAGGAGACCCTCGACGAGACCCTGCCCGAACTGATCGAGGCGCGCGCCGCCATCGAGCAAGCCAAGGGCGTACTCGTCCTCATGTACGGCGTCGGCCCCGACCAGGCGTTCAAGGTGCTGCGCTGGCGCTCCCAGGAGACGAACACCAAACTCCGCGACCTCGCCGCCCAGCTCGTCGAGGACGCCCGCGGCCTCGAACCCCAGGTGCCTGGTTGCCGGACCCGCTTCGACCACCTGCTGCTGACCGCGCACGAACGGGTCGATCAGACCTGATCCGGTAGCGGAATCCGGCTGTATACCAGACTTTTTCGGGTCCTCGGCGAGCCGTCGTCGCGTCGCTACTCAGTGCTAGTGTGCGAATCGTCGGCGCCCTCTGTGCCGCGTTGATCGATGGGAGTAATCGGTATGGGTGTCAGTTTGTCCAAGGGTGGCAACGTTTCGCTGACCAAGGCGGCGCCGAACCTCACCGCTGTCGCGGTCGGTCTCGGCTGGGATCTGCGGACCACCACCGGCACGGACTTCGACCTCGACGCCAGCGCCATCGCGCTCGGCGCCGACAAGAAGGTCGTGTCCGACAAGCACTTCGTGTTCTTCAACAACCTGAAGTCCCCCGAGGGCGCGATCGAGCACATCGGTGACAACCGCACCGGTGAGGGCGAGGGCGATGACGAGGTCGTCAACGTCGACCTGGCCAACACCCCGCCGACCATCGAGAGCATCGTCTTCCCGGTCTCGATCTACGACGGCCTCACCCGCAACCAGTCCTTCGGTCAGGTCCGCAACGCCTACATCCGCGTGGTCGACCAGGCCAACGGCGAGGAACTGGCCCGCTACGACCTGTCCGAGGACGCCTCGACCGAAACCGCCATGGTCTTCGGTGAGCTGTACCGCAACGGCGCCGAGTGGAAGTTCCGCGCGATCGGCCAGGGCTACGCCTCCGGCCTCGAGGGCATCGCCCGCGATTTCGGCGTCAACCTCTGATTCCCCTCCCGCACGGGGCCGCACGGCGCGGCCCCGGGCGGTTGATCGGGTAGTGCGCTACGCGCGCGAGGGCGGTGAGTCCGCCGCACGCTGAAGTGCATGACTATCGAGAACTCTTTCACCCATACCGAGGCCACCGGCGAATTCCGCTCGGGCCCGGAGGCAGGCGCCAGCCCGATCGGCAGTGTCGGACACGGTGTGCGCGAACTGCGCTACGCGGCGGTCGACGAGCTGGCCGTCTTCGAGGGCGACATCGTCCTCGGCACCCTCGCCGAGATCGACGAACGCCGCAGACTCGAAGGCATCGTCGTCACCGGCGGGTTCTTCCGCTGGCCGGGCGCGGTGGTGCCGTTCGAGATCGATCCGGGTCTGCCCGCCCCGCACCGCGTGCACGACGCGGTCGCGCAGTGGCACGAGCGGACCAGGATCCGCTTCGTCCCACGCACCGCGCAGCACCCGGACTTCGTACGCTTCGTCCCGAGCACCGCGAGCCGTTCGGCAGTGGGCAGGCAGGGCGGTCCGCAGACGATCGAGCTCGCCGAGACCGCCCCGGTGGGCACCGTCGTGCACGAGATGGCGCACGCGCTCGGACTCTGGCACGAACAGAGCCGACAGGACCGCGACGCCTTCGTCGAGGTGCGCCTCGCGCATGTCGACCCCGCGCACCGCCACAATTTCGCCCAGCACATCACCGACGGTGACGATGTCGGCGGCTACGACTTCGGCTCCATCATGCATTACCCCACAACGGCTTTCAGCGTCGACGGCAGCCCAACGATCGTCGCGCGCGTGCCGTTGCCGCCGGGCACCGGCATGGGCCAGCGCACCGCGCTCTCACCGGGCGACGTAGCCGCCGTCCACGCCATCTATCCCGGCTGAGCCGCGGGCGCGCGGAATTCGAGTGGTGCACTACTCGTGTCCACCACCACCTCCGGCGCCCACGCTGACAACACCAGCACACACTCCCCGGGCGAGGTGACCCCCATGGATACCGAGAGCGAACGCACCGACGCATGGCGCGAACAGATGGACGCCGCATCGCGGCGGTTCGCCGACACTGCCGAGCAACGCGAAGAGGTAGAACGCAGACGTGCCGCCACCGAGTCGGTGGTCGTCGACACGAAAGAGCAGATCGTGGCCCGCGCCGACCGATTGCTCGTCACCGGGGAGGTGCCCGCCACCGCGGTGATCGAACTGGGCAGGCACGACCCCGTCGACGGCATCGGCTCCCTCGAGCGGGTGATCGGCTTCGCCAACGAGTTACAGGCGGTGAACTTCCTGACCCGTGGGGCCCGCGCGGCGCAGGCGGTGGCCCGGATCTCGCTGAACGACAACGGCCGCCAGATCCCCGTCGGCACCGGCTCGATGGTGTCGCCGCAGCTGTTGCTCACCAACAACCACGTGTTGCCGACGGTGGCGGATGCCGCGTCGGTGGTGGTCGAGTTCGGGGCCGAGGTGGCGGCGAACAACGTGCCGGGCCCCACGGTGCACTACCGGCTGGCGCCCGAGGACCTGTTCGTCACGAGCGAGCACCTGGACTACACCCTGGTGCGGGTCGCACCGAATGCCGACGGTTCGTTCGCGGGTGGGGAGTTCGGCTGGAACAAGTTGATCGCCGAGCCGGGCAAGATCGTGATCGGTGAGGCGATGAACGTCGTCGGGCATCCCTCGGGCAGGCTCAAGGAGATCTCGATCCGCGACAACCGCCTCGACCTGCAGCTCGAGCACTTCCTGCACTACCACTCCGACACCGAACCGGGTAATTCCGGTTCGCCGGTCTTCAACGACCAGTGGGAGATCGTCGCCCTGCATCACGCCGGCGTGCCGAAGAAGGACGACAAGGGCCGCGTGCTGCGCAAGGACGGCAAGCTGTGGCAGCGCGGCGACGGTGACGACGCCATCGAGTGGATCGCCAACGAGGGCACCCGGGTGAGCGTGCTGCTGCGCGACCTGGGCTCCCGCAGCTTCGACCCCGTGCAGCGCGCCCTCCTCGACGAACTCGGGCCGACCGCCGCTCTGCCTGTCGTCGAGACCGTGACAAGGTCTGTGCCACAGCCTGTTCCGGTACGGGAGAGCACCGTTCGCGGGCTGCGCGGACGACCGGTCGGGGCGGCCGGCCGCAGCGTGCTGTTCCTGCACGGTCGCGGTCAGCAGGGTCGTGACCCGGCCGAACTGCGCCGCACCTGGACCGCCGGGCTGAACAAGGGACTCACCCTCGCCGGCCTCGGCCCGCTCGACCCCGCCGACGCGTACTTTCCGTTCTACGGTGACCGGCTCGTCGAGAGCATAGACACCCGCGAAGCCGTCGACACCGGCCCCGCTCTCTACGAAGAACTGGTCGCCGAGGCCGCCCAGCGCGCGGGGATGCCGACCGACCTGCCCGCCGACCCGCAGACCCGTGAACTGTTCGGCGGTTTCGGTGCGGTACTGCTGGACCGCTTGCACGACCAGCTCGGCTGGATCGCCGCCCGCAGCGGACTCGATTCGGCGCTCATCGGCGCCATCTTCAAGGACGTCGCCGCCTATCTCGACGACGAACGGGTCCGCAAGAGTGTGCTCGACGCGGTGCTGGCCGACGTGCCGAGCGGTGGTGAGCTGGTCCTGGTGAGCCACAGCCTCGGTACCGTGGTCGCCCTCGATCTGCTCACCCAGCTGCCGCAAGAAGTGAACGTGCGCATGCTGGTCACCGCGGGCAGCCCGCTCGGCCTCGACGGGGTGTACCGCAAGCTGCTCACCGGTGGGGCGAACCGGCCCGAGCGCGTCGGCGAGTGGCTCAACACCTGGTACGCGGGCGACCCCATCGCCATCGGCTGCCCGCTGAGCCGGGCGTGGGGTGCCGGGCTGCGCGAGGTTCCGGTCGAGAACCCCAAGGAACGCGCGCACGACATCGCGGAATATCTCGCGCACGCCGCCGTCGCCGCCACCATCGGCGGCGCGCTGTCCGCATAACTCTCACGAAGGCAGGTGCACCATGACACTCGAACTCGGCGACCACGTCTGGTACTGGAACGGCCGGATGTCGACGGACAAGAACATTCCGCGGGCGCAATGGTTTCCCGGCACGAACCCGCACGATCCCACCGACTACGGCGGACACGGCAAGGAGATCTTCCACTACGTGATCCATGCCGACGAAATCGCCCGTGGCCGACCACATATGCGTAATCACGAGGGCAGTTTCGCCTGGCTGAACAACAATCCCGGCAATATCACCGGTGTGCCGGGCGGCCCCGACTACGGCCAGTACCCCGGCAAGTTCAACTGGCACAATTTCCTAATCTTCCCCTCCTGGGGCGCCGGGTATTTCGCGATCGCGCAGCTACTGCGATCGGCGTCGTATCGCGACCTGTCGATCCTCGACGGTTTCGCCCGCTACGCTCCCGCCTCCGACGGCAACGATCCCGCCACCTACGCCCAAGCGGTCGCGAACGCGCTCGGCATCTCCGTCGACACCCGCCTCGGAGATCTCGACGACGATCAGATGCGGGTGGTGCAGGACAAGATCCAGGAGATCGAGGGCGCGGTGCCCGGTGCCAGCCTGGCCTGGGATTCGGAAGAGGTACCACCCGAGATCGCCGCCGAGTTGCCGGCGTTCCGGCGGGTCCGCCGTCCCCGTGCGCTCGCCCGCGGGGCGTTCACCGTCGACATCTCCGCCCCGGTCGACCCGTCGGGGTACACCCAGGCGCACGGCGGCCCCCATCAGGGCGGGCATCAGGGACCGAACTGGTACATCGAGTACGGCATGGACCTCGGTGGCGTGGCAGGCACGCCGGTGTTCGCGGCCTTCGACGGTCACATCACCCGGTTCACCGCGCACAACCCGGCCGCCGACAGCGGAAAGGTCTACGGCGCACAGATTTTCGTGCGTGCGCCCAACGACATGATGGGTGGTTTCTACACCCACCTCACCGATGTGCCAGCGGGCCTCGGACCGGGTTCGACGGTCTCACGCGGCGACTTCCTCGGCGCGGTGCTCGGATTCGGCGGTATTCCGCCGCATCTGCATCTCGCGCTGGTGGAGATCATCGGCGGTGCGCCCGGCGGCCAGTATGTCGGCGTCGATCTGTACCAGACCCTTCTCGCGCTCGAGACTTCCGAGCCGGGGTCGGTGGTGACGGTGACCTTCGCGCAGAACGGGTCGGCACCGGGCGAGGGTCTGCGTGCCGGGCCCACCGAATCCGTGCCGGTCGGTTAGCGCACGGGTCAGCGGAGGGACGACCGATGCGCTACGTGCTGCTGATCCGCCCCGAGGACCACCTGGTGCTCGGGGTGCGCTGGACCGGGTGCGCCACCGACGGCACCGGCATGCTCACCGCTGGTGACAACGCCCAGCTCACGGTGCTGTTCCCGCCGCA
The DNA here is from genome assembly GCF_013839555.1 of Nocardia sp. GTS18. Taxonomy (NCBI): domain Bacteria; kingdom Bacillati; phylum Actinomycetota; class Actinomycetes; order Mycobacteriales; family Nocardiaceae; genus Nocardia; species Nocardia sp. GTS18. The sequence goes on from NZ_JACBIU010000004.1 coordinate 100,880, forward strand.
ACACGTGGGGGAGGAGTGCTCGCCACCGTTCTCGGACGCACCATTGGTGCTGGCGGCGGGGACGACCGGGGCATCGGTACCCGGTTGGCGCGGGGTGCTCGCCGGTCCGAGCCGGATCGTCGTGGGGGTGCCATCGGGGCAACGAATCCCCTTGACTGCCCAGGGGATTCTGGATGCGGTGGCCACCGTGCCCTTGGTCGTCGACCCGGGCGCAACCGCCATAGAGATTCCCTGGCGCACCGTCCTCGTGCCTGGTGGCAGGATGGCGCGAGAGGTTTCGCGCAGCCGTGCGACCCCAGCTGATGGGGCGCTACCCAGTGCGGGGTCGCTGCCGGAAACTTCCCCGACCGCTCCCGACAGAGGCAGCGCCGGGCTCGCCGGTCGTGGCCCGAGTAGGTCCGGTGACGACTCGGTCGTCTGCAGACACACCGGTGCCACCGCGCCGAACGGAGTGCGTGGGCTCTGGCGCACCAGGCTGGTAGCCGCGGAAGCAACAGAGGCAGTGACTCTTTCGGATGCCCGGTTGTCGGTGCGCGTGGTCGACCACGACATCGCGAACAGCCTCGATCCCGACTTCGGGCCCGACAACTCCCTCGGCACCCCGCGCGCGACGCGCACCCGCCTGGTGGCCGAGACTGCGACCAGCCCAGCCGACGCCTCCCGCCTGGAGCTGAGCTCCCTCGGTGCCACCCTGCACGTCAAGGGCACCTGGGCGGCGTTCGAATGGGAGCAGCGCGCGGTGCTCGGCCGGGACATGCTGGTGCGCACCCGATTCGAAGGAGCGCTGTACCCGCTGGGGCATCGTGCCGAGTACCTCGAGATCGTGACCAGGGAGTTCGACGCGTCGACCGGTGGGGCGGCGGTGCTGCGGCGGATCGGGGTGCTCACCGTTCTCGAACCGGTACGTCACCCGCCCGACGACCCTGCCCTGCGCCGCCGGTTCCCGCTCGGCGCCGTGGAGATAGCACAGACGATCTTCACCGACCTCGAATCGCCGAATGCCGGGGGCTGGCAGTTCACGGGTCTGCCCGGGGTGGGTGAACAGGCCACGCACTTCCTGCCGACCACGATGGCCGGGTTGCCGGTGCGGTTCCCGATCCGGTGTGTCACCGCGACGGGGGTGGTGACGTTCGGGGTACCGCTGCTGTTCGTCGCCGAGATCGACCTGGGTACCGGCACCTCGCTCACCGATCCCGGTCTCGCGCAACGGCTTCATGACGACTACGGCACCGTCTCGGTGTCGATCGCACCGACACCGCTGGATCTGGCCGGGGCCGGTGGCCGTGGTCGCGGCGACATCCACGAGGTTCACGGCTTGACCCTCGCAGGCCTGGCCGAGCATTCCCCGGCCGCCGGGTACCGCGCCGGGCTCACCCAGCTCGACATCGCGCTGCCTGCCCTGCGGGTGCTGCGCGGAGACGACCGCCGCACGTCGGTTCGCCTGGCGGAGAACTACCTACGCGACGGCACCGCCGACGTGCTCATGGAAATGCTGCCGGACCAGGCCCGCGATATCGACTTCGCCGGCGACGCCGCACGCTCGGGTGGTCTGCTCACCCCCAAGTACGTCGCCGACGCTATCTCTCGCACGCTCGGCCCGGTGAACCTGCGGGCACTGCCCAACCCGGCGACCGGACTCATCGACCCGGTTGCCCTGTTCCCCTCGGATCAGGCCCAGCTGCTGGGCTTTTTGTTACGCACCCTGGTGACCCAGCTGCGACTACCACCAGAGATCACCGCCGTACCACGGGTCGGCGCACCACCGGAAGTCCACATGAACTGGCGCGATATCGCCCTCCGGTCGGTCGGCACGTTCGTCGCCGGACCGGGCACCCGGCTTGACCTGACCATCGTCGCAGCGCCCGATCGAAACGAAACCTGGTGCACGGTCAAGGAATTCGCCCTCGAACTACCGCCGGGCCCCAAGCGGGTGCTGCGCCTGAGCTTCGCGGCTCTGACCTTCACCCAGCGCGGCGGCGCCGCACCCGAGGTCACCGTCGACGGCCTCCGGGTCGAGTTCGTCGGCGCCCTGAATCTGCTGAAGGAACTCCAGGATCTGGTTCAGCTGGGGGACACCGGCAAGATGCTCGACGTCAGCGCCCGTGGCATCACCGTCCGCTACGCCCTGCCGTTGCCACCGGTCACCGCCGGGGCGTTCGTGATGCGCAATATCGCCCTCACCTCGGCCGTCGACATCCCGTTCGACGGCAGACCGGTCGGGTTCACCTTCGGTTTCGCCAGCCGGGCGAACCCCTTCCAGCTCGCGGTGATGATGTTCGGTGGTGGCGGCTACCTCGAGATGCAGCTCGACGGCGACGGGCTGCGCCGCTTCGAAGCGGCCCTGGAATTCGGGGCATTCGTCGCCGTCGACTTCGTCGTCGCCTCCGGTGAGGTGCACGCGCTCGGCGGCGTGCGGTTCACCCTCGAATCCGACGGCGCGGTCACCCTGTGCGGGTACCTGCGCATCGGCGGCTGTGTCGAGGTCCTCGGGCTGATCAGCGTCTCGATCGAACTGTGCCTGTCGCTGACCTACCGATCCGAACGCAACGCCCTCGTCGGCCGCGCCACCCTGGTGATCGAGGTCGACCTCACCCTCTGGTCCGACAGCGTGGAAATCGACAGCGGCGAATGGGTGCTCGCGGGCGGGGCGGCTCGTAGGCCTGCACTGCGCGACCGTGACACCGCACTGGCTCAGTGGCTCGAATACCGGGCCGCCTTCGCAGGAGTAGGGCAATGAACGAAGCCGAGCACTTCCGGGTAGTCGCCGATGTGGCATTGAACCACCCGGTGAGCCGGGTTGCGGTGAGCCGCGACGGCCGGCGGGTATTCGCGGGCACAGGGTGGTCGCTGTTCGGGAACGACGGCGGCGGCACACCGGGATCGAGCATGGTCGACGGAACCACGGGACAGGTGCTCTGGAGCAATGCGGGGGCCAGATGCTTCGATGTGGTCTTCACACCCGACGGCGAGTCCTTCGTGTTCACGGGTGTGAACGACGCCGAGGAGCGGTGGGTGTCGCTGTTGCGCACCGCGAGCGGCGAGGAGGTGTGGTCGCACCGGGGTGGCGGTTTCCTCGAACTCAGTCCGGACGGCACCCGACTCGCCGTCATCGGGATACTCGACGACGGCGCGGGCGGCGAGTTCGCACAGAACATCGTGTTCGACGCGGCGAGCGGCGCGGTGCTCTACCGGCAGGGAAACTCCATGACTCGGCCCCGATTCCGGTCCGATTCGACGCTGCTGTGCACAGGATGCCCCTCGCTGGTCGACCTGGCGACGGCAACGCCGCGGTGGCAGCTCGGCGATCACACGAACATTCCGTCGGCCGCCGACTTCACCCCCGGCGGTGACGGCGTGATCTTCGCGAGCGCCACCTGGGGCACCATCACCACCTACGAACTCGAGGTCGACGCGACCGGCGCCGCTGTCGCGCGCGGCGCCGTCGACGCACCGGAACTGGCGAACATCAACACCTGGTTCGAGAGCCTGTTCTACAGCCCCGGTCGCGAAACCCTTGTGCGCGTGGGCAACAACGACATCGCTCTGCTGTCGGTGATCGACGGTGGCGTGCGCAGGACGCTGCCGGTTCCGGGGAACGGTCCGTTCGCCGGTGCGTTCCTGCCGCGCGGCGAGCGGCTCGCGGTGAACGTCGCGATCCCGCCCGCGACGGACCCGGCCGGGGTCAGCGTCATCGAGACCACCGGCGAGTCGGTGATCTGGTCGGATCCGGGGCGCACCGTGTGGCACCTCGCGGTCACCGGTGACGGCACCGGGCTCGTCACCGGCGGTGAGAGTTCGGTCCGTGTCTACGAATTGGGCACCCCGGCGCGGTCCCGGCGTGACTGCGGCGCCCGCATCGGCGCCGTGGCCGCCAGTGCGGGTGCGGCCGGAATCGTCGCCGCCGCGGCCGAAGCGAAACTCGTCGTCTTCCGCGCCGCGACCGGTGAGCTGATGCTCGAACGGGTCCACCCCGGTCCGATCGGCGCTGTGGCGGTGAGTCCCGACGGACACGGTGTAGTCACCGGCAGCAGCGACGGCCGGTGCAGACACTTCGACACCCTGACCGGCGCCCGGTGGACCGCGCGCCACAACGGGGCGGTCAACGCGGTGGCCTTCAGCGACGACGGAACCCGAATCGCCACCGCGAGCGCCGACCGCACGGCCCGCTTGTTCGACCGGGTACCGGGTGCCGATCCGGAGAATGTCACCGAGCTGTGGTCGCATCAGCATCCACTCGCCGTCACCCATGTGGTGATCGGTCCGGCGGCCGCCTGGGTCGCCACGGTGGCCCTGGATCGCAAAGTGCGACTCCTGGCCGGGACCACCGGAACCGAAGCGCATCCACCGTTCGAACACGACGCCAAGATCCGGGGGTTGTGTGCCCGCGCGAACACGCTCGTCACCGCGAGCGAGGACGGCAGCACCCTGGTGATCGATGTGTCGACCGGGGTGCGGCGCCTGCGGATCGAGCACCCGGGACCGGTGACGGTGCTCGCCCTCGCACCCGATGCCGGTCTGCTCGCCACGGCGCGCGGGCAAGTCCTCGACCTGTGGCGTATCGACGGTGAGCGGGAGGTCCTGGTGCACCGGCTCACCGCGCGGGCCACCGTCAACGACCTGGTCTTCGCGGCGAACGGCACCCTGATCGTGTCCGCCGACGACCCGGTCGTCGCCGTGATCGACCCGGTCGGTGGACAAGAAATCGACCGTTTCCTGCAGCCCATGCCGATGAGCCGGCTGGCCGCAGGTGCCGACGGCCGGGTGGTCGTCGGCGCCTGTGCCGACAACGTCGCGCGCGTGTACGAGGTGGACCATGAGTGAAATGCTCTGGGTGGCAGTGCCTTCCGGACGGGACGGCGCCGAACTGGCCTTGCGGGTACTGGTCGTCCCGAGGCTCGCCGAAGGCACCCTGGTCGACTTCGGACTCGCGGACTGGCCGTCACTGCTCAACGATCAGACCGGTTTCGAACTGCGCGTGCGCACCGATGCGGGGGAGCGGGTCGTCGCCGCGACGCCGCGCCTGGTCGTGCGGGCCCGTTCGGAGCTGTGGCACGAATTCTTCGGTGGCGAAGCGGGTTTCGTGCGCCAGTGGGAGGAGCGCACGGTGCGCCCGCCCCAGGTGTCCGACACGGCGGCGACCGCGACGAAGGTCGCCGCGACCTTGCGCACCGTCACCCGCGCCGGCGCCGAACGCCCATCGGAGGAGACCGAGGCGGCGGTGCGCGAGCAGATCGCCACCTGGGACGGCACCGCCACCCCACCCGTCCCCGACGACAACGAACCGCCCCCGCCGCTCGTCGCCGACTTCCACCGCACGGTCGCCAACCTGCGCGAACACCCGGCGGTACTGCTCGAGCTCGGCCTCGTCTTCGAACTTCGCTGTTCCGCGACCGACCTGCCCGAGGGCAGCGCGCTGCTGAGTGTGCGCTGCGTCGACCCGCCGTTCCTGCGCAACCTGGTCACCACCCCGTGGACCCGATACGAACTCACCGCGACCGACTTCCGGCCCGCGCCCGATCCCGCGGCGTCCTCCGGCATCCGCGCGGGCATGCTCGACCTGTCGGACTCGGTCTCGCTCACCGACCCCGCCGCGCCCGCCACGCAGCGTGGCTGGGCCATCGCGACTTTCGACATCGACGGTGGTGCCGACGGTTTCCGCCAGGCCGCCCACGACTTCGCCGCCAACACCCCGGCGAATCCGGTGTTGCCCCCGGTCCGCTCCAGCGGCATCACCCTGCTCCAGCCCGGCCGCGGCCGGGCGTACCGCGCTCGTAGCGGCGCCGGTGCGCGACGATCCCGCGACCTCGGTGACGCCGTGTTCACCGCCGAGGACCTCGTGCTCGGCTACCGCGTCGACATCCGGCGCGAGGGCGCCCCGTGGCTGTCGGTGTGCGCCCGCGATGCCGGCTACCGCGTGAACGGTGTCGATATCGTCGCGGGCCGCGAGGAGGGGCATGTGAAACCGTTCGCCGCCGTTCGCGGCGCGGACGGGCAGCTGCGCGCCGACGAGGTGGTGTTGCGTTGGGACGGATGGAGCCTCGCGCTTCCGTCGCCGAACCTGCGCGGCGATACGAGCGGGCCCGCGCGTAACCCCGCGCAGCCCTTGCCTTTCGACTTCACCTGGAACTACACGGTGCCGCCGCGCAGCATGCCCGCGCTGCGTTTCGCCGACCTGTACCAGGTGCGGGTGCGCATCGCCGACATGGCCGGTGGCGGGCTGACCACCGCCGAACTGGACGACGCCACCGTGGCGAGCACGGCGGTGAGCTATCTGCGGCACGACCCGGTGCCGCCGCCTCAGGTGCACGGGCCCGCCGCGCTCGCGGCAGGCGCGGCGGTCACCCGACTGGTCATCCGCAGCGATGCGGATCGCGGCGTCGCCGACCTGCACGCCGAGAACCCGGACTACCCGGTCCGCGACACGCGTGTCCTGCGCGCACCCACCGCCGCGCTGTCGCTGGTCGAACAGCACCGCATGCTCGACGAACGCACCGACGAGGAGTCCTTCCAGCTCGCCCAGCGGGCCATGGACACCGACGGTAGCGGCGCGGGCCTGCCCGACCCGGTCGCCAGCGGGGTGCGTGCCCAGGTCCGGGCAGGCGAGGCGGGACTGGTCGCAACCATCGGCGACCACAGCGCCTGGTCGCCCGCCTGGCCACAGTACGCACCCAAAACAGTGGAACTGCACGACAACCCGGGTGCCGAACCGATCACCGTGCGCTGGAACGGTGACGTGCTGAGTGTCGGGCTCGCCCAAGGCAAACAGGCCAGGATCGAGCTGAGCTCCACTCTGGACGGCGAACTGTCCAATCATCTGGCCATCAGCGACGCCCTCGCCGGCGGTGCGGGGGAACCGACGATCTCGCCCGACAGCACCAAGCTCGGCCGCAATCCCGCCGTCACGCCCCCGGTGCGCATCGAAGTGGTACACGCGGTGAAACGTCCACTGCGCGAGCCTGTCTGGGAGCTGCCGGAGGAGGCGGTCCATCGGGAACCGAACGACCCGACAGCGTTGCTCACCCCGATGTTCACCGACACCGGTCTCGATCCGCACAGCACCGGCCGCCTCCGGTTCTCCGCCGCCTGGACCGACGTCACCGACGCCGGAACCCTCGCAACCACCGCACACACCCCGACCACACTCACCGATGTCCACAGCCAGGTCGTCGAGCCCGGTGAGATGCCGACGGTGCGGTTCCGGCACGAATTCGGCGACACGCGCCACCGCACCATCACCTACACCCTCGAGGCGGTGAGCCGTTACCGGCAGTACTTCGCGGCCACCGATCCCGAAGCCGACTTCGCCGTCGCCCGCGCGCAGGCCCCGGTCGTCGTCGCCTCCAGCGCCCGACCGACGGCACCGGTGGTGCTCGGGGTCGTCCCCGCCTTCGCGACGCGCGTCGCCAGGACCGGCGCCGATCGACTCGAATTCAGCAGGGACAGCGGCCGCATCCGGGTCGAGCTCGCTCGCCCCTGGTACGAAACCGGCGAGGGGGAACAAGTGGCAGTGGTGCTCGCGCCGACCACGGATCCGACTCCGACGGTGGCCGCCACCGTGAGCCGGGCCGGCCGCGACCCGCTGTTCGGTACACCGGATCTGCCCTCGTTCCCGCAGCTCTCGTGGTTCCCGGCGGCCGTCGAACCGGGGGAGGTGATCATCCCCGCGCTCGGTGAGTTCGTCGCTGTCGCACCACATTCGGTGTCACCCGGAGGTGACCGGTGGTTTGCCGACGTGGAGATCGCTGTGCCACAGGAACATCAGTCCTATCACCCGTTCATCCGGCTCGCGGTCGCCCGCTACCAGCGACACAGCCTCGACGGAATGAGCTTGTCACCGGTCGTGGTCACCGACACGGTGCCGTTGCTGCCCGACCGGCATGTGGTCGTCGATCGGTCGGGGAACGAATTACGCGTCGGTGTGGCGGGTACGTCACCGAATCCGCTGAACCGGTTGGAGCTGCGCCTGGAATCCTGCCCAGCGGGCCTCACACCGGAGGCGGTCGACCTCGTCGTCGACGATCCGGCCGACCAGCAGGGCCTGGCGGTGTGGCGGCCGGTCGGCTCGTCGGTCGAACGGGCCGAGGACGGCGGCATCGCGGCCCTGATGCTGCCCCCGACCGCCGATCATCTGCGCCTTCGCCTGTGGGAAACCGAGAACCTCGTGGGACCGGAAGCCGCGGAAGTGCCCGCTGAATTGCGGATGCGCACAGTCTTCGTCGCCACGATGATGATCCCCCCGGAGTGGTATCGAGTGTGAGAGAGGTGCGGACGCCACCCCGCACCTCCCACTTCTCACGGCGTGAACGGCCGTTGTTCGAGGAAATCGGCACCCGCGTTGAGCGGGTACAGGTTCGGCACCTGATCCGGCGGCATGATGTTCATGATCTGCCGATGGAACTGGGTGTACCCGCCGGCGAAAGCACCGTTGGCCCACACCTCGAGCAGCGACCCCGTGAACTGGCCGTTGACCGGCCCGTCGTAGGACAGCTGCGAATCCTGGCAGCCCGACAACAGCACCACGCTCGCGCGCAGGTCCGAGCGTGACTGCGGGCCGCTCAAACGCTGCACGAACGAGTACAGCTGCCTGCGCCGCTTGTTGTCCTCGGACTGCACCTCTCGCGGCATCGCCTTCGGACTGCCCTGCACCACCGTGGGCGCGGCCGGTGCGTCGGCGTAAGCGCGCTCGGCCACGTCGGCGATGGCCGCGCGGCTGTCACGGGTGAAGGCGTCGCGCACCACGGTGCCGCTGTGACAGCTGTCCGAGCACACCACCACCCGCACACCCGCCGTGAACTGACGCCACATCTGGAACAGTTCGTCGTCGACGATCTGGCGGTCGAAGGCCACCCAGGTCTCGTCCTGATTGTCGTCCTCCTCGCCGTCGACGTCCCACGCCTGACCGCCGTGCCCGGAATAGGTGATCAGCACGAGATCACCCGGCTGCGCGTTGGTCGCGAGCTGACCGATCTCGCCGATGATCGCGAACGAGGTGGCCGCGCTGTCGAGCAAGGTCACCGAAGTGGCGAAGCCTTGTGCGGCGGCCAGTGCCGCCATGGAATTCGCGTCGTTCACGCAACCCGCGAGTGCGCCGTCCCAACCGCCATAGGCGGCGGGATCGACCCGATTCAAACCGATGTGCAACGAATATCCGCTCACTGCCGTTCCTCCATCCGAGCCGGAATCGTCGAAAGTCGCCGAATTATTCGGCGCTTCTCATCCTCGGGATGCGGCGCCGCCACCGATAGCGTGGCGGACTACCCGAATGCGGCGGGACGCAGTGGGGTAGTGGATTACGCATTCGGCGGGCCGGGTCCGCGCGCGACCATTGAGGCACAGAGATTTTCCCGCCGAGAAAGGGCAGAGAAATGTTGCAGGAAGACAGCAGTGACGCGGTCGTCGCGGCGAGCGCGGACACCGTGGAAGACGCGGATTTCGAGTCGACCAAAGCGGGATACTCCGCCGTCGAGGCGATGGGCACCCGGGCCATCGGGGAAACGAACATCACCTCGATCTTCTGGGCACAGCAGGGGTTGCTCACCCACGGCACCGGCGCCTGGGTATTCGGTTTCCCGAATGCGACGGTACGGGCCGACAGTCAGGTCTCGGTGAGCCTCACCGAGCGGGACAACAACGGCACCCCGTTTCTCGGATTGGCGACCACACAGGTGCTGAATGTGGTCCCGCACGCCGACGGCACCATTTCGGTGCGATATCACGTCGGCTGGAGCAGCAATATCAGGGTGCTGTTCAATTTCATCATCGTGAATTGAACACCCGGCAGTGTCGCGGTACACCGGGCCGGGCCGACAGCGTGGTCGGTTTCGGGTCACCGGTGTTCTGCGGCAGTCGCGGCAGCGGTTGTAGCCGACAACGAGGTCGATCGCAGGCGGGCCACGACGTCCTGCCGTCTAGGGCCTCGGTCGTGTTCGGGCCGATGCGGCGAGAACCTGCTCGGTCTTGGTGGCGCCTGTCGCGATCGCCAGACCGAGCCCGTGTACGGCGTCCTCGAGTGCCTGTTGCGCGGCGGCTGCGCGCAGATGCAGGTCGACGGGCGAATCTCCGGGTGCCGCGCTGATTTTCATCGCGAGCTCGAGCAGGTCGAGGTCACCCGTCCGCCAACGCTCGACATCGGCGTACAGGGCGCCCAGCGCGACACCGGTCCACCGCAGAGCGGTCACCGGGCCCCGCGCACGCAGCCGGTCGACCGCGACACCCGGTGGCGTGCAACTCACCAGAAACTGTCGCTGCGCGGAGGCGAGGGCCTCGGTGACATCCACCCCGCGATCCACGAAAGCACCGACCGAACCGGCAGGCCACCCACTGATCGCCGACGCCGACAACATGCGCCGGGTACCGCACCAATCGCGTTCGATGCGGTACCGCACCCCGTCGTCGAGGAACGGGCGTGCCCAGCGGCCGGTCAACTGGGCGGGCGTACACGGGCGCAGCTTCACGGTGAGGTCGTCGTCGGCGCCGCTGCGCAATCGGATGACCATCCGCCCTGTCAACAGGTCCGGTGAGCCGGCCAGGGTGGGTTCGGCGAACCAGATGTCGCGGACAGCGGCCGCCGCCGAATCACAGCCGAGGTGTCGCAGCGCAAGCGCGACATCGGTGTCGAGGTTGACCTTGATTTCGATCGGCGTGATCACCCGGAGCCCCTTCGGTCGCTGGTAGCGGACACGACGCGATGTCCACGGATCAGCCTCGCCCACCCCGGCCGGGCCGCGCGCGCGTAGTCCGCTACCCCATCACGGCGCGCTCCGCTCACCCATAACGCTGAAGTAGTCGACTACTCGTGACAGCCCGGTGGGTGCGGCGGACACTGGGTCGATCCGGTCCCGTACGCGTGGAGTTCGTGGAGGTTCCCGATGGTCGACGCCACTCACCAGACCAGCGCGCGTGACACCGCGCTCGGCCGGTCACGCATCACGAACGCCCTGGTCGCGGCGGCAGAAGCCCTCGATCGCCGCGTCGGCTGGTCCCGTTTGCCGACACCACTCGGTCTTGCCGTGCTCGTCGGATTACGGGCCGGACTGCGGGCTCGCAACCTCTTCGACACCGGCCCGCACCCCGACGGTCCCCTCCCACCCGGCAGGCCCGACGAGCACCGCACGCGCACCCTGGACGGCACCTACAACACCCCTGGCGACCCGCGCGCGGGTTCGATCGGCTGCCGATTCGGCCGCAACATTCCCCTCGATCACACCCGCCCCGAGGACAGCGCCCGGATCCTCGACCCCAACCCCCGCACGGTCAGCACCGCGCTGCTCGCCCGCGACGAGTTCCGGCCCGCAACTACCTTGAACCTGCTTGCCGCGGCGTGGATACAGTTCGAAGTACACGACTGGTTCAGCCACCGACCCGCCGATGCCGAACCGTTCACGGTCACTGTGGCCGACGGTGATCGGCCCGAACCCACGATGACCATCGCGCGCACCGCAACCGTGCCCGCACCCGATCCCACCGGCCCACCGACCTTCGTCACCGGCGAATCGCACTGGTGGGACGCCTCCCAGATCTACGGCGGCACAGCCGAAGCGGCGGGCCGTCTGCGCTCGGGCAAACTCGGTCAGGTCATCATCGACGAACTCGGACTGCCACCGCTGGACGCGGAGAACCTGGTGGCCAGATCGCCCGCCGCCGCCAATGCCTGGGTGGGGCTCGCGCTGCTGCATTCGCTGTTCCTGCGCGAGCACAACGCGATCTGTGAGCGCCTGGTCGCCCGCTATCCGGACCGCCGCGACGACCAGTGGCTCTACGACACGGCCCGTCTCATCAATGCCGCCCTGATCGCCAAGATCCACACCGTCGACTGGACACCGGCCGTGATCGCCCACCCCACCACGGTCGCGGCCCTGCGCGCCAACTGGTTCGGATTGCTCGGGGAACGGATAGCGCGCCGCTTCGGCAGGCTCGTCGACAACGAAGTCCTCTGCGGCATACCGGGTTCGGCCTGCGAGGACCACGGCGTCCCGTACTCGCTGACCGAGGAATTCGTCGCCGTGTACCGGATGCATCCGCTGATCCCCGACGAACTGACCGTGCGCAGCCTCGCCGACGACAGGGAACTCGCCCGCTTTCCCTTCCCCGCACTCGGAGTGCGCCACATCCGTCAGCGCCTCGCGGAAACCCCGATGGACACGTTGCTGTATTCCTTCGGCCGGGCCAACCCGGGTGCGCTCACCCTGCACAACTACCCCGAGCACCTGCGACGCCTCGATCGGGGCGAGGACCAGCCACTGGACCTGGCGACCATCGACATCCTCCGTATCCGGGAACGAGACGTGCCGCGCTACAACGAGTTCCGGCGCCACCTGCGCCTGACCCCCGCGCGCTCGTTCGACGATCTCACCGATGATCCGCGCTGGGTGCGTGAACTCGCCGAGGTGTACGACACCGTCGACGATGTCGACCTGCTGATCGGCCTCTACGCCGAGCCCAAACCACCCGGCTTCGGCTTCGGCGACACCGCGTTCCGGATCTTCGTGCTGATGGCCTCGCGCAGGCTCTCGGCCGACCGGTTCTTCACCACCGACTTCCGGCCCGAGATCTACACCGAGGCAGGTATGACCTGGGTGCGCGACAACACGATGCGCACCGTGCTGCTGCGCCATTTCCCCACCCTCGCCCCTGCCCTGTCCGGCGTCGCGAATCCCTTCGCCCCGTGGAGGTCCCGATGACGACCTACCTGCGCTACCGCGACGATCTCGAACACCCACGTGCCGACGAGGAACGCGATATCGACCGGATCATCGCGGTACTGCGCACCAACAACGAACGCGCTTTCCGCAAGTACAAGCGGGGCCTGCGCGACGCGCACGCCAAAAGCCACGGCATCCTGCGCGGCGAACTCACCGTCCATGCCGGCCTGCGATCCGAACTGGCCCAGGGCATGTTCGCCCGACCCGCCACCTATCCGGTGATCGCCCGGTTGTCGAGCACCTCCGGAGCCATCCGCAGCGACCAGTTGCGCGGCGTACGCGGGCTCGGCATCAAGGTGCTCGGTGTGCACGGCCCACGCGCACTGCCCGACGACGATGCCACCACCCAGGATTTCATCATGGTCACCCATCGGGAGTTCCTCTTCGCCGACGCGCACGCCTACCTCACCAAGGGAATGCCGACGGCCTGGGTGCTCGCCCGGCTGCCCGATACCGCTCTGCGGGCGGGCAGCGACCTGATGGCCGCGCTCGACACCCACGTGCTGCGCCGCGTCGGCAAGGGCGTGCCGCCCAACCTCGCCGTCTTCGTCGCCCCGAACACCCATATCCTCGGCGAGACGTTCTACACCTCGGCACCGCTGCGTCACGGCGACTACGTCGCCAAACTGCTCTACACTCCGGTGTCGCCGGAAGTCGTTGCACTGCAAGGCCGCCCGATCGCGACATCGGCGGGCGTGAATGCCCACCAGAACTCGGTGATCGACTTCTTCGCCAATCACGGCGCCACCTACGAACTACGCGCCCAGCTGTGCACGAACATCACCAGCATGCCCATCGAAGACGCCACCGTCGACTGGCCCGAAACCGAATCCGCGCACGAAACGGTGGCGACCCTGCGCTTCGATCGACAGGATCCCTACACACCGCAACGCCGCGCCTACGGCGACGAGGTGCTCTCGTTCAACTCCTGGCGCGGGCTCGACGCGCACCGGCCCCTCGGCTCGATCAACCGGCTCAAGAAGCGGGTATACGAGGCATCGAGCAACTACCGCCACGACGTGGGCAACGCACCACGCATCGAACCACGCGACGCCACCGAGCTGCCGCCGTGAGCAGCGCCGCTCCCACCCGTTCCGCGTCACCGCCCGGCGCGTTTCGTTGTGGCGTCGTCGCAGGACAACTACACTTTTCGCCCATGGGCGGACTGTGGCAGCTGCTCGATCGCCCCAACGAGTACGAGGCTGTCCACCGCGCGCTGACGAGCGGCGAAACCGGTGGCGTGGTTCTCGTCGGCGCGGCGGGCGTCGGCAAGACCACCCTCGCCCGGCTCGTCACCGCCGCTCTTCCCGACCCCGTGCGCTGGGCGGCGTGCACCGCCTCCTCACAAGCCATCCCACTCGGCGCCTTCGCGCCCTGGATCGCCGCCTCGGCGTCACGCGACCCGCTCGCACTCCTGCATTCCGCGCGCGAGAACCTGCTGACCAGGCCCGGCACCGTGCTCGGCGTGGACGACGCCCACCTGCTCGACACGTTGTCGGCCACCCTCGTGCACCAGATCGCCGTCGACCGGGGTGCGCGCGTCGTCGCCACGGTCCGCAGCGGTGAACCGGTACCCGACGCGATCACCTCGCTGTGGAAAGACGGCTACCTCGAGCGAATCGAGCTGGCGCCGTTCACCAAACAGCAGTGCATCGACCTGGTGCAGACCGTGCTCGGCGGAACACTCGAGGGGCTCAGCGCCGATGTGATGTGGGAGTCGTCCGGCGGTAATCCGCTGTTCCTGCGCAATATGGTCGAGGGCGCGGTCGAGGCGAGCACCCTCACCGACGTCAACGGGGTCTGGCAGCTGCGCGGGCCGACCGCGGTGCCGTCCGGGCTCGTCGCGTTGCTCGACGAACGACTCACCAGGGCAGGCAAACCGGTGCTCGACGTGTTGGAGATGCTGGCCGTCTACGAGCCGCTCGACATCGACATCCTCAGCGAACTGGTGGGTGTCGAGGCGGTCGACGCGGCCGAATCGACCGCGCTGATCCGGGTGTGCAGGCACAACGGTGCCGTCGATGTGCGGTTCAGTCACCCCCTGCTCGGCGAGGTGGTGCGCCGCCGCGTCGGCACCGCGGCCGCGCGTGCCCGCCGCGGACGCCTCGTCGATACGCTGCGCGACCGGGATCTGAGCACACCCGCGCATCGCATCCGGTTGGCCAGATTGTGTGTCGACAGCGACCGGCCCATCGACGTCGACCTGCTCGTCGACGCGGCCAAAGACGCTGTGGCCCTGGCGAATCTGCCGCTCGGCGAGCAGCTCGCCCGGGCCGCCTGTGAACGCGGCGGCGGGCTGCGTGCCGCTGAACTGCACTCGCGTGCGCTGCTGTGGGAGGGCAGGCCACGCGAGGCCGATCGGATCCTGGCCCGCTTCGACCCCGACCGGCTCGACCCCCTGCAACTGGTCCAATGGGGAGTGCTGCGAGCGAGCCTGCGCTTCTGGTCGCTCGGCGATGTCGAACACGCCCGCGAACTCGTCGACCTGCTGCGAACCCGGGTCGAATATCCCGCGCTGCGGTTGACCGTCGACGCCGCGGCGGCGGCGATGGCCGTCCACGAGAACCACATCGCCGAAGGCATCGACGCCGCGCAGCGGGTACTCGCCGATCCCGAATCACCGCGTCAGGCAGTCGATTTCGCGGCCTTCGCGCTCGGCCTCGCCCTGCCGGTCGCCGGTCGGGGCGCCGACTTCGCGCCCATCGCGGCTCGCAGCCGCGCTCAGCAGAAGGCGACCGACGGGCTCATCCGGGTGATGGTCCGCTACGGCGACGTGCTCGCCCTCACCACCATCGGCGACCTCGATCTCGCCGAACAGCGGGCCACCGAATACCGGGAGTTCTCCTCGGCCGGGCAATTCGCCGGCTGGGCGGTGGCCCGCATCGCCGCCGGGGTGGTCGCCACCTATCGCGGCCGGTTCCGGGACGCGATCACCGCCTTCGAACAGGCATTGGCCGCGCTCAATGCCGAGGCTTCGCTGCCGTGGAAACTGCCCGCGCGATTGCTGCTGGCCCGCGCCTACGCGGCACTGGGGGAGGTGGAGAACGCCGAGCGCGTGCTCGGTGACGCCGATGAACACCGGGGGCCACATATGGCCTTGCACGAACCGCAGCGCGTCATCGCCCGCGCCTGGCTCGCGGCCGGCGAACACCGACCCCACGCGGCGGTAGAGCTGGCCCGCACGGCGGCCGATATCGCCCATCGCGCAGGCCAATTCGCCGTGGAGGCCGAGGCACTGCACCACGCGGCGCGCTTCGGTGACCGTACGGTGGCCACCCGGCTCACGGCTCTAGCCGCCCGCGTCCAGGGCCCGATCGCCGGCATCTACGCGCGACACGCGACGGCGCTGGCCAAGGCCGATCCCGGCGCCCTCACCGAGGTGAGCGAGGAACTCGAGGCCGCCGGCCTGTTGTTGTCGGCCGCCGACGCCGCCGCCCAAGCCGTCCCCATCTACGACCACGCCGGACGACGCCACCCCAGCGCCGAGGCCGCCGCCCGCGCCTCGGCTCTCGCCGCCCGCTGCGACGACGCGGGAACCCCCGCCGTCACCGCCGCCGCCCGCCCACTCCCCATCACCGAACGCGAACGCGAAATCGCCGCCCTGATCGCCCGAGGCCTGTCGAACCG
The DNA here is from genome assembly GCF_013839555.1 of Nocardia sp. GTS18. NCBI lineage: Bacteria > Bacillati > Actinomycetota > Actinomycetes > Mycobacteriales > Nocardiaceae > Nocardia > Nocardia sp. GTS18. The sequence continues at coordinate 117,208 of NZ_JACBIU010000004.1, forward strand.
AGCCATCGCCGAACGCCTGTGCGTCTCCATCCGCACCGTCGAAGGCCACATCTACCGCGCCTGCATAAAACTCGACGTAGCCGACCGAGACCAACTCGCCCGCCTGATCCGCAGCCGCTGAGACCGCTACGACTCGACCCGGATGATCGACGGGAGCCGCAGCGTCACCGAACGATTCGGCGGCCGGCACCGCACTGCGGTGATGATGTCGAGGTGGGGCACCGCCCGGCTGTGGGCTACCAACTCGGCGCCGCCCGGATCTACCAGGGCTCAGGGCATTTCGATCGTCTCTGCTCGAGCTATTTCGTTGATGGAGCGAGTAATGCTGTCCTCGGTGGGGATCCGGGTTGCTTCGGCCAGGTGGGCGATCAGGAGGACGGCGGCAGGGTGGGGATCGGTCGGTGGGTGGTCGGGGTGCTCGTCGATGCCGAGGGCGCCGGTGAGTGCGGTGGCTACGGTGGTCGGGTCGAGAGTGGGAAGCCAGGGGAGCGAGTGGCGGAGGACGTCGGTGAGGACGGTGCGGATGTCGTCGGCGGCGAGGCCGTCGGGGTGGGCGGCCTCGAGGAGTTCGCGGATAACGGCCGACGCGACGATGGTCACCTGGTCGGTCGGGAGGTCTGCCAGGTCACCGAGGTGTTCGCGGAAAGCGGGTTCGTCTCCTGCTCGCGCGGCCTCGACGGATGCCGCGACCGTGGTCGCGATGGCACGAGCCGACCTGGGCCAATCGGACGGCCACATGGTGCTCCTCACAGGGCGGGTCGCGCACGGCACGGCGCGGGTTGCCCCAAGCCTACGGACCCACGCCACCACCCTCGCCGCGAGCACCGAGGAGGAAGCGCACCGCCGAACCCGCAGTCTCAAAATCAAATCTCAGAACATCACATTTTGAGAATCCGGTAGATCGTCGCCCGCGAAACACCGAACTGGTCGGCGAGTTGCTCGGCGCCGACTCCGGATCGGTGGAGTTCGCGCGCCTGCCCGGCCTGTTCCGTCGTGAGGGCCGCAGGTCGCCCACCATTACGCCGCCGAGCCGGGCCGCGAGCTCGCCCGACGCCCGGTTCTCCGAGGAGTGCTCGCGCACCGTCCAGGATCAGGGCACGCAGCCGTTCGATCGGTGCGTCGCGGAACAGCACCACCGGATCGGCGAGCCCGGCGACGACCTGACACGCCCGCACGCGCTGTTCCAGCCCGGCTCCCGGTCCCGCCACGAGGTCGTTGGCCAGCGCGATCGCCGCCCGGAAACGGTCGGCGATCGGCGCCTGGACGAGCAGGCTCATGTCTTTGACGAGCATGGTGAGTGTCTGGCGGTGCCGCAGATGCACATCGACATACCCCTCGATGGTCCGCCACCGTACGTCCTCGGCATCGGTGCCGGCCTCCGCCTGGGCCAGGGTCGCTTCCAACTCGTCCAGCAGGGGAACGGTGAGCTGGTGCAGGATCGCCTCTTTGGAGTCGAAGTGGTAGTAGAGGGCGGCCTTGGTGATGCCGACCTCGTCGGCGATGGCCTGCATCGAGGTCGCCCGGTAACCGCGCGCGGCGAACAGGGAACGCGCGGCAGCCAGAATTCGCTCGGATGTCATCGCACCACTTACCTCGGGTCAGTCCGGACGCTACGATTACTTACCAAGAGTCAGTCTAGCGAGGCGGGAGCAAGTCCTGTGCGAACCCGAGTGTCGTTCCCATCCGGAAACAGCCGGTGCGTCGGCTACCTGGAGCTCCCCGAGGGCGGGAGATCGCTGCCCTGTGTCGTCCTGTGTCACGGTTTCAGTGGGACGATGGACCGCCTGTTCGACCACGCGCGACAATTCGCCGAAGCGGGCTGGGCCACACTGGTTTTCGACTACCGGAGCTTCGGCGAGAGCGAGGGTGAGCCGCGGCAGGTCCCCGACATCGGCGGACAACTCGACGATCTGCGCGCCGCGGTCGCCTTCGCCCGCGCGCACGACCGCATCGACCCCGAGCACATCCTGCTGTGGGGCAACTCGCTCGGCGGCGCCCACGCGATCACCGTCGCCGCCACCGACCCGCGCATCGCCGCGGTCGTCGCCCAGATCCCGTTCAACGGATTTCCCGAGAAGGTCGAGGGCCGCACGGTCGCCGACAACCTGGCACTGCTCGCCGCCATCATCTGGGACACCGTGCGCGGCAAACTCCGCATGCGGCCCTACTACATCCGGATGGTCGGCGCACCGGGCGAACTCGCCGTCACCGCCTCCGCCGACGCCGAGCGGCACATCGCCACCCTCACCGGCGGCGGCGAAACGCTCTGGCGCAACAGCATCGCTCCGCGCGCCCTGCTGTCGATGATGCGATACCGCCCGGCCGAGTCCGCCGCGCGCCTCACCTGCCCGCTGCTCGTGTGCGCCGCCGCCGACGACCGGGAGACACCCCTCGACACCAGCCGCGAGCTGGCAGAACGAGCACCCGACGGCAGGTTGCGCGTCTACCCTGGTACTCACTTCACCTTCTACACCGAACCGGCGCTGCGCACCCGCGTCGTCGCCGATCAGATCGAGTTCTTCCGTCAGGCCTGCGATCGGGTGTGACGTGCAGGGTTGGCGCTGATCACACCGGGTATCCGCGGGGTACCCCTGAGTGGGAAGGATGCGATGACGATGCGCGGACGACGTAACCGCCGTGATCGAGAAGTACGCGAAGTACGAGAAATCCAGGCCCGACCACCTCATCAGACCGTCAAGTCACTGTTCTCGCTGCTGGTACTCGCCTGGCTGCTGGCCGGGCTGGTCGCGGCGTTCCAGCGGGACTACTTCACCGACACACCCACCAACTGCGGCGACTGGGGGACCATCGCGCTCACCGTGGCGGCGGGTCCGCTGAACTATCTCGGCATGAACCCCAAGGTCGGCGAATGCCAACTGCCCGAACCGAGCCAATGACCTGACTATTTGGCATCCCCGTAGCACTGCACCACCGCCGTGGTGAAGGGGAACCGCACCGGAGTCTCCCCGAACGTGAGCCTGCCCGCGAGGTCGGCCGCCGCCGCGATCGCCTCGGCCACCACCGGCGCCTCCTCGGCCGGGCAGTGCACGATCACCTCGTCGTGCTGGAAGAACACCAGCTCGGCGCGCATCTGCGCGATCGCCTGCCGTAACGCGGCCAGCACGAGCAGGGCCCAGTCGGCCGCGCTGCCCTGCACCACGAAATTGCGGGTGAATCGGCCCCTGGCGCGCGCCGCCGAACCGCTGCGCTCGGCAGGTGGCACATCCACCTCTTCCGGAGTGGCCGACACCGGCGGGCAGGTCCGGCCCAACCAGGTACGGACCAGCCGACCCTCCTCCCCGGCGTAGGCCGCGTCGTCCACATAGGCCACCGCGGCCGGATATCGGCGCCGCAGACCGGCGAGATGGGTGAGCGCGTCGCCGGAGGTCTGGCCGTAGATGGCGCCGAGCAGTGCGAGCTTGGCCTGGGCCCGGTCGCCACCGAAACCACGCGCCGCCAGATCCGCGTACAGGTCCTCGCCGCGACCGGCCACCTCCATCAGGCCGCGATCACGGGAGATGGCGGCCAGCACGCGCGGCTCCATCTGATCGGCGTCGGCCACGACCAGACACCAACCGGGATCGGCGCGGATCGCCTGCCGGATCACCTTCGGAATCTGCAGGGCGCCACCACCATTGGTTGTCCATCGGCCCGACACCGTTCCGCCCGGCAGATACTCGGGCCGGAATCGGCCACCGTGCACCCACTGCTCGAGCCAGGCCCAACCGTGCGCGGTGTGCAGGCGGTAGAGCGTCTTGTACGCCAGCAGGGGTGCGACAGCCGGATGGTCGACGCGCTGCAATTCCCATTTGCGCGTGGAGGACAGTGCGACTCCCGCCCGCGCGAACGCCCGGATGATGTCCTGGGGAAGATCGGGCCGCACACGGGTGCCGAAGGCGCGCGACACTTCGTCGGCGAGCTCTGCCATCCGCCGGGGTTCCGCCCCACCGGGGAAACGTTCACCGAGCGTGGTGTCGAGCAGTTCGCGGTGCACGTCGGCCCGCCAGGGAATGCCGGCGCGCGACATCTCGCTGGCCACCAGCATGCCCGCCGATTCCGCTGCGATCAGCAAGCGCATTCGATCGGGATGTTCGGTCCGCTCGGTCCTTGCGAGCTGTCCCGCGTACACCTCGACCAGCGCGGTGAGCTCGTCGGTGCCGGGCGGCAACGGCACCGGACCCGAATCGAACAGCGAGGGTTGCGTCTCGGCGCTGCGCGCGGGTGCGTCGGGTGGGACGGGCAGGTTCCGCAACCGCGCCCAAGCCGCCGCCAACGACCGAGGCTGACCGGATTGCCCCTGCTCGTGCCCGATCAGCAATGCCTCGGCCGCCTGCACGTCGTAGCAGCGTTCCACGCGCACGCCGGCGGCGAGCAGCGGCCGGTAGATCTCGGCGGTGGACCGCCACACCCACCGCCCCACGTGCGGACGTGCGCGGATCGCCTCGACCAGCGACGGCTCCGTGACCACCGGACCGGCCGGATGCCCGTTCTGGTCGAGTGGGCACAGGCGAGCGCCACCGTCACCCGTCTCCACCACCGCCCACCGCATGCGAAGAGTCTGTCAGCAGGGTCCGACAACCACTGTTTACCGGCTCCGGTGCCGGGTAAGCGGCCCACGATCGGGAGAACCCGGACAGGAGGTAACGCGATGGCGCACACGCAGACCGGCCCGCCCACCCGGTCGGTCACCGAACTCGTCGACGACGCCACGAAACAGATCACCCGCCTGGTGCGCGACGAACTGCAGCTGGCCCGCGTCGAAATGCAGGACCGCACAAAAGGAATCGCCCGCGGAGCCGGTATCGCCGGAGCGGGCGGACTCGTCGCGTTCTACGGCGGCATCGCGCTGACCGTCGCGGCGATCTTCGCGCTGGCGCTGGTACTGCCCGAATGGGCGGCGGCGCTGATCGTCGGCGCCGCCCTGGTCGTGATCGGCGCGATCCTGGCACTCGTCGGGAAGAAGAACGTCAGTTCGGCCGCCCCGCCCGTACCGCAGGAAGCCGTGCACGGCATCAAGGACGACATCGACATCATCAAGGACGGGAGCAGACGATGACCGACGACCCGGAGGCACTGCGCCGGGACCGTGACCAGGCCCGCCGGGAGCTCGGCGAGACCGTCGCCGAGCTGACCGACAAATTCGACGTCCCCGTCCGCACCAAGGACAAGGTCCACGAGACCACCGAAGCGGCCAAACACCGCGTCACCGACGCCAAATACCAGGCGCTCTACACCGCCGACAAGGCCCGGGACAAAGCGGGACAGGTGGTCGGCAAGGTCGAGTCCTCGGTCCCCGACCCCGTGGTCGACCGAGGCAGGCAGGCCGCGGACCTGGCCGCCCGCAAACCCCAGGTTCCGGTCGCGGCGGCCGCGGTGTTCGCCGCGCTGCTGGTCTGGTTCCTCGCCCGGCGGCGGCGCGCATGAAGACGCTGTACAAACCGCTCGGCATGGTCGTCGGCGTGCTCGGCGGGATCGCCGCGAGCGCGGTGTTCAATCGGGTCTGGGGCGCGGTGGCCGACGGTGGCGACCCGCCCACCTCGACCACCCGCAACGCGACCTGGCGGGAAGTGCTGCTGGCCGCCGCGCTCCAGGGCGCCATCTTCGGCCTCGTGAAAGCCGCCGTCGACCGGGCGGGCGCCACGGGCTACAAGTCGCTCACCGGAACGTGGCCCGACTGACGAGGACAGGAGAACCATGTCGGAACAGGTGGGCGACTACTTGCTGCGCCGGCTGCGGGAATGGGGCGTCGAACAGGTCTTCGGATACCCCGGCGACGGCATCAACGGCCTGATCGCCGCCTTCGGACGGGCCGACAACACACCGCGTTTCGTGCAGAGCAGGCATGAGGAGATGTCGGCGTTCCAGGCGGTGGGTTATGCCAAGTTCAGCGGCCGGGTCGGCGTGTGCGCGGCGACGTCGGGCCCCGGCGCCATCCATCTGCTCAACGGTCTCTACGACGCCAAGCTCGACCACGTGCCGGTGGTGGCGATCGTCGGGCAGACCGCGCGCAGCGCCATGGGCGGCAACTATCAGCAGGAAGTGGATCTGCAGGCGCTGTTCAAGGACGTGGCATCCGAATACCTGGTCGAGGTCAATGTCGCCGATCAGCTGCCCAACGCCTTGGATCGAGCAATTCGCACGGCCCTCGCCCGCCGCGCGCCGACAGCCGTCATCATTCCGGCCGATCTGCAGGAGGAACCCTACGAACCACCCGCGCATGCTTTCAAGGAAGTTCCGTCCAGTCCGCCGAGCGCACCGCTGACCACCTCGGTACCGGCGCGATCCGAGCTGGAGCGGGCGGCGGCCGTGCTCGACGCGGGCACCAAGGTGGCCATGCTGATCGGGCAGGGTGCGCGCGACGCGGCGGACGAGGTACTCGAGATCGCGGAACTGACCGGTGCGGGCATCGCCAAAGCACTGCTCGGCAAAGACGTACTCAGCGACGAATTGCCGTTCGTCACCGGCTCGATCGGCTTGCTCGGCACCCGCCCCAGCTACGAACTGATGCGCGACTGCGACACCCTGCTCATCGTCGGCTCCAACTTCCCCTACAGCCAGTTCCTGCCCGAATACGATCAGGCCCGCGCGGTGCAGATCGACCTCGACGGCGCCCTGATCGGAATGCGGTACCCGACCGAGGTGAACCTGGTCGGCGATGCGAAAGCCACACTGCGCCAACTCATCCCACTACTACAACGCAAGGACGACCGCTCCTGGCGCGAGACGGTCGAAGCGAATGTGGCGCAATGGTGGCAGACCGTGGAGAACCAGTCCATGCTCGATGCCGAACCGGCCAATCCCATGCGGATCGTGTGGGAACTCTCGCAGCGCATCCCCGACGACGCGATCGTCACCGCCGACTCGGGTTCCTCCACCACCTGGTACGCCCGTTGCCTTCGCATGCGCGGCACCATGCGCGGATCGCTGTCGGGCACGCTGGCGAGCATGGGCGCGGGCGTGCCGTACGCGATCGGCGCCAAATTCGCGCACCCGAACCGGCCGGTGATCGCCATCGTCGGTGACGGTGCCATGCAGATGAACGGCCTGAACGAACTGCTCACCATCCAGCGCTACCAGGACCTGTGGCCTGATCAGCGGCTGATCGTGTGCGTGTTCCACAACAACGACCTCAATATGGTCACCTGGGAACTTCGCGCCATGGGTGGTGCGCCGAAATTCGAGGAATCGCAAACACTCCCGGACGTCTCTTACGCCGATATCGCGCGCTGCGCGGGCATGGTCGGCATCAGCGTGGACAGGTCCGAGGACATCGGCCCGGCCTGGGACCGTGCGCTGACGGCGGATCGCCCGGTGCTGCTCGACATCCGCTGCGATCCGGAGGTGCCGCCCCTGCCGCCGCATGCGACCGCCGACCAGGTCAAGGACCTGGGACGCGCGGTGCTGCAAGGTGATCCGGGCGCGTGGCGGCTGCTCGTGCAGGGAGTGAAGTCGAAGGCGCAGGAACTGCGCCGCTGAGCGTGGTGGCCGACCCGTCGGCCGGCCACCACCGCCTCGCTACGGCGTCGAGTAGCCGATCAGCGCGCCGATGCCCGCACCGATCGGGATGGTCACCAGCGCACCGACACCGCCGAGGAAGAAGCCGAGAACAGCACCGATTCCGGCGCCGATGAGCGCGCCGATCCCCGCATTGTGCTGCTTACGGGCCTGGGTCTCGGCGGCCTCGTCGACGAACTCGGCCGTATTGGCGGTGACGGCGGCCGGTGCGCCCACCGGAGTCAGGGTGAGCGAGCGGCCGTCGGCCGCGATCGCCGCTGCCAGGTCGAAGGTGCCCGCGGTCGAGGCGATTCGGGTCGGAATGGACGCGACCGCACGGCCCTCGCGATCGGTAAGGGTCACGGTGCCGCCCGCGAGGGTGAAGGTGCCGTCGACCACCGAGGTGGTGAGCCCCGCACCGTCGGCCGAGGGGCCTGCGGTGAACGCCACCCCGTTTTCGGTGCCCTGGACGACCGGGGCCGCCGTCGGTGCGGCGTGAGCGTTGGTGGTGGCGGTGAGGCCTACGGCCCCGACCGCGAGGACAGCGACCGCGCAGAATTTGTTCATCTTGCCCCTCCAGTCTGCCCGCCGGAGTCCGGCGGAACATCCTCTGCCGGACCGGATCTCGGCCCGAGATCATCTTCACACTGTCCCCACCGGATGTGAACCCACCAGCGGTCATACCGGAAAAACATCACCGAATGGGCGCATTCACCGAATGAGATTGCCACACCGTAGGTTTCGCTATGCCGTCGAAATTCCTATGTGCCGGATCCGGATTTTCTCGGCAGGATGAGGATTCAGGGAATCGAGCGGAAGGAACGTCATGACGATCCTGGTGACGGGAGCAACGGGCAGTGTCGGACGCAAGGTCGTGGACCAGTTGGTCGCGCGCGGGGCCTCCGATATCCGGGCGTTGACGGTGAATCCGGACCGGGCGGCGCTGCCCGCCGGGGTGGTGCCGGTGCGGGGCAACCTGCGTAAGCCGGACAGCCTGGACGGGGTATTCGACGGCGTGGACCGGATCTATCTTGCACCGGCACCCGAAGTTGTCGGCGAGGTACTCGAGCGCGCGGCAGCGGCCGGCGTCCGCCACGTCGTCGATCTGTCCGGCGAACCCGACAGCTGGTGGGGGACCGTGAGCAACGCCGTCGAGGAAAGCGGGCTGGCGTGGACGCATCTGTGGCCCGCCGACTTCATGGAGAACAGCGTCAGCTGGTCCCAGCAGATCCGCGCGACGAGTACGGTTCGCGAACCGCGACCCGAGATGGCCACCGCACCCGTCGCGATGGACGATATCGCCGCGGTAGCCGCTACCGCCCTGCTCGACGACGACCACCTCGGGCGTGCCTACCCACTGGCAGGACCCGAAGTCCTCACCCGCGCCGAGCAGGTCGCCCAGATCGCCGACGCCATCGGCCGCGAGATCACCTTCCTCCGCTCCGATCGGGCCGAAACCATTGCCGCCCTCGCGCCGAGCATGGGCGACAACACCGAGTGGTACGTCGACAACGTCCTGCTCGGCTACAGCCCGCCGACCGATTCCCTCCCGATCACCAGCGTCCAGGACATCACCGGCCGCCCGGCCACCACCTTCCGCGACTGGGTGAAAGCCAACGCCGACCAGTTCCTCGACGGCTAGCTATGCCGTATACCGACGACTTCGCTGCGCGGGCGGGTTCGACCACACGGCAATCCCGACGGTCGATCTCACCCGAGGTTGCGGACCCGCAGTGCGCGGGCGAGATGATCGCGTTGCTCGACGACCAGGCGGCGCAGGGCGGCGGGGGCGTCGGTGTTCGTCGCGAGCCAGTTGTCCACCGCTGCCAGGGAATCAGTGGCAGGAAAGAGACCGACGACGATGCGGCGGGCGAGCTCGATGCTGCGCTGCTCCCAGGTCGGGCGCAGTCGGGTGAAGTACTCGTCGTCGTAGGAGCCGATCAGATCGCGGCGCTCGCCTGCGCGGAAGCCGTCGATCACAGCGTCGAGGTGGTCGTTGGTGAGCGCGGTGTCGTCGAAGATGCGCGTCCACGCGGCGGCTTTCACGTCCCGGTCCGGGCGGCCGGCAAGGGCGTGCAGGTGGGCAGTGCGGCCCGAGGCGGTGTCGTCGCGGGTGAGTTCGGCGTCCAGGTCGTCGGCGGTCGCGGCGCCGGTCGCGGCCAGCGCCGTCCAGAAGGCCCACCGCAGATCAGGGTCTAGGGCCAAGCCCTTCGGAGCGGGAGTTTCGCCGAGCAACAGGGCACGGATATCGACGGTCCGTGCCGCATCGGCGGTGGCGGCGGCCGCGGTCGCGCGGGCGAACGCCAGCTGCTCGCCGGAACCGGGCGCAGCGGAATACATTGCTGTCCAGCATGATTCGAGCCACTCCCGTCGCCACCTGTCGCGCTCGGCGGTCGGCAGGTAGTGGCCGATGGCGAAGGAGGCGTTCGCGAGCACCGCCGTGAGCAAGGCCATGTTGGACTCGGCGGGGGCGAAGTCGCGGGCCATGGTCAGGTAGCGGCCGACGGCGAGTTCGCCGTCGCGCGTGGCATTCCACAAGGCCGACCAGATCAGCCCGCGCGCCAGCGGATCGACCACACGGTCGAGTGATCGCTGCACGGTTTCAAGGGAATCGGCGTCGAGACGCACCTTCGCATAGGTGAGATCGCCGTCGTTGAGCAGCCGCAGGGGAGCGGGGGAGAGGGTGACGGGAGTGCGTGCCTCGACGATATCGACTTCCACCCGGTCACGGCGGACGAGGTCGCCGTCGGCGTCGAAGTCGTAGAGACCGATCGCGAGCCGGTGCGGACGCGGGTCGGTCTGCACGATGTGGCCGTCGGCGAGCGTCACGGTGGAGACGCCGGTGGTCTGCAACCAGGCCCGCGCCCACTCGTTCAGGTCACGGCCGGACTCGGCGGACAACTCCGTCAGCAGATCGTCCAGGGTCGTGTTGCCGAACGCGTGGGCCCGGAAATAGCGGCGCGAGCCCGCGAAGAACGCCTCCCGGCCGACATAGGCGACGAGCTGCTTGAGCACGCTCGCGCCCTTGGCGTAGGTGATGCCGTCGAAGTTGAGTTTGGCCGCCTCGAGATCGGTGATGTCGGCGACGATCGGATGCGTGGTCGGCAACTGATCCTGCAGATATGCCCATGCCTTACGGCGGTTGGCGAACGCCACCCAGGCGTCGGTCCATTCGGTGGCCTCCGCGCTGGCCAGCGCGCCCATGTAGTCGGCGAAGGACTCCTTGAGCCACAGGTCGTCCCACCACACCATGGTGACGAGATCGCCGAACCACATGTGCGCCATCTCGTGCAGGATCGTGTTCGCACGGCCCTCGTACTGCGCCGCCGTCGCCGCACCACGGAACACGTAGGCCTCGGTGAAGGTGACCAGCCCCGGGTTCTCCATGGCGCCGAGGTTGTATTCGGGCACGAACACCTGGTCGTATTTGCCCCAGGGGTACGGGTAGGCGAAATGCTCGGCGAAGAAGTCGAGCCCCTGGCGGGTCACCTCGAGAATCGTGTCCGCGTCCAGGTGGTGGGCCAGCGACGCGCGGCACAGGACACCGAGCGGGATCGTGAGTTCCCCACGGCTCCAGGAGGATTCGACGCGGTGATATGGACCGGCCGCGACCGCGGTGATGTAGGTGGAAATCGGCAGGGTCGGTGAGAACTCCACCGTCTGATTCGAGCCGTCGACCGTCACGGTATCGGCGGGCCGGTTCGACACCACCTCCCAGCGGTCGGGCGCCGTGACGGCAAAGGTGAACGGCGACTTCATATCGGGCTGCTCGAAGCAGGCGAAAACCCGGCGCGCGTCTGCCGGCTCGTACTGGGTGTAGAGGTAGGTGTTGCCGTCGACCGGATCGAGGAACCGGTGCAGACCCTCGCCCGACCGGCTGTACTCCCCGACAGCCCGCACAACGACGACGTTCGATGCGGACAGCCCGGTCACAGCGATCCGTGCGCCGTCGTAGCCGACCGCCACCTCCTGCCCGTTCACGGTGACTGATTCGACTGCGAGACCGATGAAATCGAGCCACGTCTCGGTCGCCGTGGCGTCGAAGGTGACCGTCGTCGTGGTGGTGAACCCCGGGCGAGTGTGGTCGGGTGCACCGGACAGATCGAGTTCGACACGGTAGTCACGCACGGTGACCGTGGCGGATCGCGCGGCGGTCTCGGAGCGGGTCAGGTTGGCGGTAGTCACGTCCCGATCCTGCCAGTCATGCGGTGGGGGAGGGGAGTGGTTATCGCGGCCCCGATCTATTCGTCTGGGAGGCAAGTTGATTCGGGCGGCCGAGGCCGACGGTCGATGTGCTTGCCGGAGCGGTGCACGCCTCGGACCAGGCTTGGGTTCGGTAAATAACATGCCGATAGCGAGATATGCGCATCTATTTATGAATCACCCTACTGTCCTAACAAAACGACCGGCTACGCCGGCCCTCTCAGGACGAGAGGGGCGCAAGCCACCTTCGGCTCAGCATGAACAGAATGCTGTTCGCTGTATCCGCCGACTGGTTTCGTAGGTCCTGTTCGCGCAGGTTCGATCGAAAGGCCCTCGAATGTCTGTTCCAGCCGACGCCGTGCGTGTGGTGAAGCTCGGCGCCCACATCGGTGCCCGCGTCGACGGCATCCGCCTCGGTGGTGACCTCGACGTGCGTTCGGTCGACACCATTCGCGCCGCGCTCGCCGAACACAAGGTGATCTTCTTCCGTGGTCAGGAGCATCTGAGCGAGGACGGGCAGTACGAATTCGCCGAGCTACTCGGTGCGCCGACCACCCCGCACCCCACGGTGACCTCGGCGGGGGCGAAGAGCCTGGCGATCGACTCGCATCAGACCAGGTCGAATGTGTGGCACACCGATGTCACGTTCGTCGACCGGGTGCCGAAGGCCTCGATCCTGCGGGCGGTGACGCTGCCCGAGTACGGCGGCACGACCACCTGGGCGTCCACCGTCGCGGCGTACAACTCGCTGCCCGCCGCGCTGAAATTGCTCGCGGAGAATCTGCGGGCCAGGCACACCAATCGTTACGACTACGCGGCCGACGTCGTGGACCGATCCGATGATTTCGAACGCGCGTATCGGCGCGAATTCGAGTCGACGTATTTCGAGACCGAGCATCCGGTGGTGGAGGTGCACCCGGAAACCGGTGAGCGTGCCCTGCTGCTCGGTTGCTTCGTGAAGGAGATCGTCGGCCTTTCCAGTAGCGAATCGCGGGCGTTGTTCCGGCTGTTCCAGGATCGGGTGACGCGCCTCGAGCACACGACACGCTGGGATTGGTCGCTCGGTGATGTCGCGATCTGGGACAACCGGGCCACCCAGCACTACGCCGTGGACGATTACGACGGCGCGCATCGCAGGCTCACCCGGATCACGCTCGGCGGGCCGGTCCCGGTCGGTGTCGACGGGCGGCCGAGCACGGTGATCGCGGGCGACGCGCGCGACTATGTCACTGCGTCACACCGTGCGGCCTGACGCGAATCCACCGTCGAGCGAGCGGTATCGGTTAGTCTGCGACCGCAGGTATATCCGGCGATCGCGCGCGAATCGGTCCAGCCCGACGATGGGAATGCCGTGAATTTGTGGAGCTATGTCCAGGGTCGGGGCGAGGTGCTGACCTTTCTCACCTATCAGCACGCGTCGCTGGCTTTCCAGACCGTGCTGGTGGGAACCGTTGTCGCGGTGCTGATCGCGGTCGCGGTGTACCGGTTGCCGCTGGCGTCGGCATTGACGCTCACGTCGAGCCGGGTGGCGTTGACGATTCCGTCGCTGGCGCTGTTGGCCCTGCTGCTGGTGCCGTTCGGGCTCGGTGTCGTTCCGTCGTTTCTGATGCTGGCGTTCTTCGCGGCGCTGCCGGTGATCGGTAACGCGATCGTCGGCCTGCGCTCGGTGCCTGCCTCGGTGGTGGAGTCGGCGCGGGGGATCGGGTTGTCGCGGTGGCGGATTCTGCTCACCGTCGAGCTGCCGATCGCCTGGCCGGTGATCCTCACCGGCATCAGGGTGTCCACGCAGATGATCGTGGGCGTCGCCGCCATCGTCGCCTATGTGCTCGGTCCGGGACTCGGGTCGCTCATCTTCAACGGGCTGTCGCGGCTCGGCGGGGCTAACGCGCTCGAAATGGCGCTCACCGGAACCATTCTCATCGTTGTCGTCGCGTTGGTGTTCGACGCGCTCCTCGTCCTGCTCGGACGACTCACCATTGCCAAGGGGCTCTCATGACCACGGTGACCACCCCGTCCGAACGTGACGTGACCGGCGCGTCCATCGTCCTCGACTCGGTCGTGAAACGGTACAAGGGGCAGGACAAGCCGGCCGTCGAGCGGCTGGACCTCGAGATCGAGGCGGGCGAGATCGTCGCGTTCGTCGGGCCGTCGGGATGCGGGAAGACGACGACTCTGAAGATGATCAACCGGTTGATCGAGCCGACGGAGGGCCGGATCTTCATCGGTGGACGCGATGTGACCAGGGAGGACCCGGACAAGCTCCGTCAGTCCATCGGTTACGTCATCCAGTCCGGTGGGTTGTTCCCGCACTGGTCGGTGGCCAAGAATATCGGGGCGATTCCCCGGGTGCTCGGCTGGGACAAGAAGCGCATCGCCGAGCGCACCGAATATCTGCTGGATCTGGTGGGTTTGGACTCGGCGACCTTCGCCGACCGGCTGCCCAAGGACATGTCCGGCGGCCAGCAGCAGCGCGTGGGTGTGGCGCGGGCGCTGGCCGCGGATCCGCCGGTGCTGCTGATGGACGAACCGTTCGGTGCCGTCGACCCGATCACGCGAGTTCGCCTGCAGGACAGCCTGATCGCGATCCAGCACGAGCTGGGTAAGACCATCGTCGTCGTCACCCACGATTTCGAGGAGGCGACCAAGCTCGGCGACCGGGTGCTGATCCTGTCCGAGGGCGGGCATGTGGAGCAGTACGCGCGGCCCGAGGAGATCCTCACCGATCCGGCGACACCGTTCGTGGAGGAGTTCGTCGGATCGGGCGCGAAACTGGCGTACCTGACGGTGTCCCGGGTGGGTGATGTGGAGGTCGATCCGGTGACGACCGCGCGGATCGGTGAGCCTGCCAAAGAGGTGATCGGCCGCGCGACCCGTGCCGGCCATACCTGGGTGGTCGTGGTCGATTCGGCGGGGCGGCCCCGTTCGTGGCCGTCGCTGCGTGAGGTGTCGAGCAAGCCGGAGGTGTCGGACTACCTGGATCGGAGGTTGCCGGTGGTCGCGCAGTCTTCCACGCTCAACGACGCCCTCGATGCGATGCTCGCGGCGAGCCAGGGCGCCACGTTGGTGACCGACGGGCGGGGGCGGGTGGTCGGTTCGCTCAGTATCGGTGCGGTGACCGACGTGATCCAGACCAAGCTGGCCGAGGCGCACAATGCCGAGACCTCCTACGAGACCTACGTCGACGGGTCGGACCCGACGCCGACACCGGTGGTCGCCGCCGAGCCGGGGCCGGGTGATCCGGCGTGAAGCGGCTGCGCGCGTTGCCGATCGACGTGTGGTTCGAACCGCTGATCATCGCGGTGATCGGCATCGGGTACCTGCTGTGGTACCGGGCGTCGACGTTCACCGCGACCGAGCAGGCGTCGCTGGGCTGGGCGAATCTGCGGACGACGATCGTCGAACATGTGCGGCTCACCGTGGTGGCGACGCTGATCGTGGTCGTGGTCGCGATTCCGCTCGGCATCGCGCTGACCCGGCCTGCGTTGCGCAGGCTCGAGCCGTTGGCGGTGAACATCGCCAATATCGGGCAGGCCGCCCCGGCGGTGGGTCTGCTCGTGCTCTTCACGTTCTGGTTGGGGACCGGATTCCGCACGGCGGTGGTCGGTTTGGTGGTCTACGCGATCCTGCCGATTCTGCAGAACACGATCGTCGGGTTGCGGCAGGTGGATCAGCGCACGATCGAGGCGTCGCGGGGGATCGGTTTCTCCGGGCTGCGGACGTTGGTGCAGGTGGAGTTGCCGCTCGCGGTGCCGGTGATCCTGAACGGTGTGCGCACGGCGCTGGTGATCCTGGTCGGTACCGCGACCTTGAGCACGTTCATCGGTGCGACCAGTCTCGGGACGCTCATCACGACCGGTGTCACCTTGTTCCTGCCGAAGTTGCTCATCTCCGGTGCGGTCCTCGTCGGGTTGCTCGCCTTGATCATCGACTGGCTCGGTCGGCTCGTGGAGCTGGCCGCGACCCCGCGAGGTATCTCATGAGACGGCTGGTGTGCGCGCTGGTGGCGAGTGTTTCGCTGCTCACCGGGTGTGGGCTGGTGAGCTCGTCGGGGACGTTCCACGACGCGAGCCTGCCCGGTGGCGATCGGCCGCTCGAGGGTGCGAAGCTGACGGTGACGTCGAAGAGTTTCACCGAGGGTGTGCTGCTGGGCAAGATCACCGCCACGTATCTGGCCGCGGCGGGCGCGTCGATCACGGACCTGACGGGTGCGCCGGGGTCGGCGTCGTCGCGGCAGGCGCAGCTCAACGGCGACGCGGACGTGCTGTGGGAGTACACGGGTACGGGGTGGGTGAATTACCACAACGAGACCGAGACGATCGTCGACCCGCAGGAGTTGTGGCAGCGGGTACACGATGTGGAGAAGCGCGACCACGATCTGGAGTGGTTGGCGCCTGCCAATTTCAACGACACCTATGCTTTCGCGGCCTCGACACCGACGGCCGAACGGCTCGGGGTGCGGTCGTTGTCGGAGGTGGCGCAGCTACCGGTGGCGGAGCGGACATTCTGTGTCGACGACGAATTCTTCAGTCGCTCGGACGGTTTCATTCCGATGCTGGCGAAGTACGGCATTCCCTACAACGATCCCAACGGGGTGCCCGCGGGCAATGTCACCAGGATGGACGCGGGGGTGGTCTACACCGCGACCGCCAAGGGTGAGCCGTGCCGGTTCGGCATGGTCTACACCACTGACGGTCGGGTGAAGAACCTGAATCTGGTGGTGCTGGAAGACGACAAGAAGTTCTTTCTGCCCTACAGCGGGACCGCTGTGGTGCGTGGTGCGGTGATCGAGGCGCATCCGCAGCTTCGTCCGCTGCTCGGCGCGATCTCCGAGCGCCTGACCGACGATCTGATGCGTGAGCTCAACGGTCGCGTGGACATCGACGGGGAAGACCCGGCCGATGTCGCCTACGAGTGGTTGAAGAGCGCGAACCTGATCGAGTAGACGTCGGTCAGAGGTGGTTGAGGCCGACCATCTTGGTCGCGGTGGCCATGGCGGCGGCCAGGCCGAGTGCGCCGAGGACGGCGATGGCTAGGGATCCGGTGAGGGTCGTGAGACCGAACAAGAAGAACACGCAGGTGGCCAACATGATGGCGGTGCTGGTCAGATCCGTACTCGTCGTATTCGGTGTCCGATTACGTGAGTGGGTCATATCTTCATAGTTGCCAGGAACCGCGGTTACTAAACCGTTATTTTCGGTTCGATGTGTGGGTTTGGGCTGCTCCGGCCTGGGTAGCGCGACAGTGACCGCGAGAGAAAGGCTGTCGAGATGCCGAAGACCACGAGCTCGGGCCGGGCGCGGACATCGGAGCTGCCGAGTACGTTGCAGCGTTCCAGCGCCAAGGCACAGCGGACGTTCGCCAAGGCGCACGACGCGGCACTGGACGAGTACGGCACCGAGGAACGCGCCAATCGTGTCGCCTACAGCGCTTTGAAGCACAGTTTCGAGAAGGTCGGTGATCACTGGGAGCCGAAAGGTACCCGGGGGCCGTCGGATTCGCGGGCTGCTTCCGGCGGGCGGTCGCCGCGCGGCGAGAGCGCCGAAGGGGTGAACGCGAATGCGACCAAGAGTCACCTCATCGATGTCGCCGGACGGTTGTCGATCACCGGTAGGTGGCGGATGACCAAGGAGGAACTGGTCGAGGCGATCGAGAAGGCGAACCGCCGTGCGACCGCGCGGGCTCGATCCTGAGATGACCGCCGGCGGCGGTGACGACCGCGCGTACAGCCGCGCTGTGCTCTACGGCGTGTGCGTGATCGGCGTCTCGGCGCTCGTGTTCGCCGCGGTGAATTTCTGGGCCGCGACGCGCACGAACTGCGCGGGCGCGCAGACACATCTGTGTGACACCCCGGCACAGGCTGCCGTGATGATCGGTCCGTCGCTGGTGCTGCTGGCCGGTGGGATCGGTGCTTTCGTGCACACCTATCAGCGTTATCGCGACGGGCGATCGTGGCGGGTGTGGCAGGGGGCCGGATGGTTCCTGTTCATCCTCATGACCGCGTATCTGATGATTTCCGCCGGTACCACGGTGACGGGGTGACCAGTCCGGACGGCACCGCAGGGCGGATGGCCCTGCGGCACCGATCGGGCTAGTTCTGTGGCAGACGTGAGGGTTTCTGGCCGCCGGTTCGGGTGCGCGGCGGCTTCACGCCCTGCATGATGTCGTTCCACCACGACTGCAGTGGGCTGGGTTCGGGCCAGCTGACAACGGTGGTGTCCGGCTCGGTCGCCGGTTCGGTGGTGTCGAAGACAGGATGATCGGAATAGCGCATTGCACAACTTCCTCGAGAGAACTGAACTGCTTCTTCACTGATGTGTTGGGGTGCCCCGGCCGGGTTCGCGGTGTGTCCACACGCGCAGGTGCGGTCGGGGCGGATCGGTCGTCGTCGGGATGACGTCGGCCAGGTCTGTGTGCAGGGTCAGCCACTTGGCGAGTCCGGCGGCGGTGATGATGCGGTCGACGACCGAGGGGGCGGCCTTGACCACGCTGACCCGGATGGTGTCGTGCTGCTGGGCGCGAGACGCCAGATCGAGGATCGATCGGCACGACATGAAGGTGACTTCGTCGAGGTCGACGACCAGTTGCCTGCCACCCGATGCTCGCTGGAAGGCGTCGTCGAGGACGCGGCGCCAGCGGGTGATGGTGTAGGCGTCGATGTCGCCGCGCACGTACAGGACGATCGCGTTCGATCGGGTCTCGAGGTCGGCACTCACGCGCGCCGACACATCGGGTGGTTCGCCGTCGAAGGCGGGTAGTTCGTATCGTCCTACGTGGCTGGAATGGGTGTTCACGAGTACTCGATTTCCTCGGCACCGGCAGGCCTCGCGCGCTGCGCCGACCGGTCCTGGATCCTCAAGATCGGCTGGTACTACCCATTTGAGCACGTCGGTACGCCGCTGTCATGGACTGTGACCGACTCGATGCCGAAATTCGGGACGCAGCCGCGTACTCGAGTCATCACCGCATCGTCGACACTCACGGTCAGGTCAGGGATGTGCTCGTGGTGTCCGAACCGTGGCACGACGAGCGCGGGGCGGTGATCGGTACCTCGGGCTATTACATCGATGTCACCGAGACTGCCGAGGTGTTCCGGCGGGAAGCTCTCGACACGACGTTGCCGGGTGTGCTCGAAGCGCGGACGGTGATCGAGCAGGCCAAGGGCGCGTTGATGCTGGTGTACGCGATCAGTGCCGAACAGGCGTTCAGGGTGTTGCGGTGGCGGTCGCAGGAAACCAATGTCAAGTTGCGCACGATCGCCGAGCGGGTGGTCGCCGAGCTGCCGAAAGTGGCCGGTGACGAGGTGAAGCTGCGAAGCAGGCTGGACCATGTACTGCTCACCGCGCACATGCCCGACTCTCTGAAGGACTAGACGGGTCAGTGTCTTCCTTCGGCGAATTCCTCGACGATTTTGGCGCAGAAGGCGGGCAGGTCGTCGGGGTTGCGGCTCGAGACGAGTCCGTTGTCGGTGACGACCTCCTCGTCGACGACGGTGCCGCCCGCGTTGCGGATGTCGGTGCGCACACTGGGGTAGCCGGTGAGGGTGCGGCCGCGTACCGCGTCGGCTTCGACGAGGGTCCAGGGGCCGTGGCAGATGACGCCGATCGGTTTGCCGGTCGCGGCGAACTGTTTCACGAAGCCGACGGCCGAGGAGTCCTGACGGAGTTTGTCGGGGTTGGTGGTGCCGCCGGGCAGGATGAGGGCGTCGTAGTCGTCGGGGCTGGCCTGGCTCACGACCTGGTCCACGGTGAAGGTGTCGCCTTTCTCGACGTCGTGGTTCATGGCCTGGATGCTGCCCGATTCCAGGGAGAGCAGGGTGGTGGTCGCGCCCGCGTCTTCGACGACGGCGCGGGGTTGCACGAGTTCGACCTGTTCGACGCCGTCGGTGGCCAGGATGGCGACGCGCTTACCGGTCAGTGGCTGCTGGGGCATGGTGCACTCCTCACGTGGACTACTTTCACGGTGGTCATTTCGTCGAGCAGTTCGGGGCCGTAGCCGAAGCCGTTGCCGGAACGGCCGCGAGGTTGGGCGGCGCCGCCGGGGGCGCCACCGAAGACGGCGTTGATCTTCACGGTCGCGACAGGCAAAGTGCGCCAGGCTCTTTGGGCGTGGTCCATGGAACCTGTCAGGACGGTGGCGGCGAGGCCGTATTCACCGGTGGCGGCTTCGTCGAGGCCGGTGTCGAAGTCGGGAACCACCCGGACCGGGGCGACCGGGCCGAAGGTTTCCTCGCGCAGCACCCGCATCTGGGGCAGGCAGTCGGTGAGCACGGTGGCCGGGTAGGTCGCGCCGGGCCCATCGGGGATGTGCCCGCCGACGAGGACGCGCGCACCGTGGTCGACGGCGTCGGCGACGTGATCGTGCACATGGGCGCGCTGGCGGGCGTCGACGAGTGGTTGCGGGTTTTCGTTCCACGCGGCGGCGCGGGCGCACAGTGCCTCGAGGAAGCGGGGGGCGACGGCGGTGTGGACGTAGATGCGTTCGACCGAGGTGCAGATCTGGCCCGCGTTGGCGAAGGCACCGAGCGCGGCCTGTTCGGCGGCCCATTCGGGGTCGACGTCGGCGTCGATGAGCAGTGGGTCGTTGCCGCCGTTCTCGAGCAGCACCTTGGCGCCGGTGCGGGCGGCCGCGGCGGCGATGCGCTGCCCGGTCTCGCTGCTACCGACATGGGCGATCACGTCGGCCTCGGGGGAGGACGCGAGCAGGGCACCGATGTCGGCACCGCCGGTGACGGTGGCCAGGACCGCGTCGGGGAAGTGGGGCGACATGATCTGCCCGAGGAGTTCGCCGGTGCGGGGGCACCGTTCGCTCGGCTTGTGCAGCACCGTGTTTCCGGTGACGACGGCGGCACCGAGCAGCCCGCAGGCGATGGCCACCGGGTCGTTCCACGGGCTGAGAGCGACGACCACACCGCGGGGTTCCGGGATCATGAAGTCGGTGGCCTCGGGGGAGCCCTGCAGCGATTTGCCACGATGCAGGGGGCCCAGTTCGGCGTACTGGTCGAGGGTGGAGGCACCCGCGAGGACTCCCTCGCGTCCGGAGGCGGCGGGGCGTCCGGTTTCGGATTCGAGGGTGGTGGCGAGGTCGTCGGCGTGGGCGCGCACGGCCGCTGCCGCGGCGCGGAGCATCTCGGCGCGGTCGGCGGGTGGGACGCTTGCCCAGCCGAGTTGGGCGGCGCGCACGGAGCGCACCGTATCGGCGATGTCCTCGGGGGAGGTGATGGGGGGTGCGGTGGTTGTGGTCATGTGGTCGGCATACCCGGTAGGTGGCGGGGAAACAGGAATCATGTTGGGGGATGGTTGGTTTCGTCGGTTCGGCCGCGCCGGCTTCCGGTGTAGGCGCTTTCGCGGAACCGGTCGAGCGCGTGCGGGACCAGGGCGACACCGGCCGGGCGGTTGAGGATCGGATCGAAGAAGTCGGTGCGGTATTCGCCGGGTTCGGCGCGGCGCAGGTCGAGTTCGCCGACGGGGATCGGTTCGCCGCCGAGGGGTTCGGCGGTGAGGGAGAACCGCAGGAGGTGATCGCTGTCGAGGTGGTCGCGCAGTGCTTGCAGGGAAGCGGTGCCGGGCAGGTCGTCGAGGGGTTCGGCGAACAACCAGACCGGGGAGTCGTCGCCGAAGCGGTAGGGCATCAACGAACCGAAGCAGGCGCGGTCCCAGCCGCGTGCGGCGGTGATGACGAATCGGCCGAGTGTGCCGCGTCCGGTGGTGGCGAGGGCGAAGTCCCAGGGGTGATCGTCGCGGTCGAGGACACGGAAGGCCAGGCCGAGTACGTCGGGGATGCCGGTCGGGGTGCCGATACCTTTGGACAGTCTGCCGATGACGGCGCGTTCGCCCGGCCCGAACCAGGGCACGAAGTCGGCGGCGGCGTGGAAGCGTCCGGCCAGGCGCAGGCCGCGCGGATGGAACACCCGCGCGTGCCTGACCTTGGCACCGGCCTGGAAAGCGGTGCGTACCACGGTGTTCGGGATGTCGGTGAGGGTCGCTTTGTCGATCATCGGCGGCGGTCCACGGTGGTCGCGACAGTGCGGGGCAGCAGGGCGCCCAGGGCGATCATGCCGAGCCCGAGGCCGAGGTGCAGCCAGTTGTCGGCGTCGTTGAGCGGGACGAAGTTGGCGTCGCTGTGCTCGTCGACCAGCAACCCGTAGAGCCACAGGACCAGATAGACGACACCGCCGCCGATCAGGAACGTCCGCGCGGTCGCGGCGCTCGCGGCGGCGAGCAGGCCGAGGACACCGAAGACGAGGTGCACGATGTTGTGCAGAACCGACACGGCGAACACGCCGAACAGCTTCGCGTGCGATTCGTGGCCTGCCCACTGCAGGTGGTCGTAGTCGGTGGTGATGCCGGGGATGAAGCCGAGGACACCGACCAGCAGGAAGACCGCGCCGACGGCCAGCGAAGCCAGCTGGATCGGTGACCGGGCCGAACCCGTTCTGCCTACACGTGTGGACACGGCGTGCTCCTTTCGGATGAGCCGGGTGTCCCCGGCCCGCTTGCCTGGACGACGGGCGCATGCCCGCTGGTGTCGGTGGTAAACCCGCGTTGAGGTTTCGGTGAGTTGTGTGTCGAGAGCCTCGATGACCTGAGCGGTGGGGGGAGGGTCACCGCCACCCGACCACATTCGCCATCGCGTCGGCCACGGCCGGTT
Organism: Nocardia sp. GTS18; assembly: GCF_013839555.1. NCBI lineage: Bacteria > Bacillati > Actinomycetota > Actinomycetes > Mycobacteriales > Nocardiaceae > Nocardia > Nocardia sp. GTS18. Next base: position 139,552 of record NZ_JACBIU010000004.1, read on the forward strand.
CGGACTCGGCGAGCGAGGACGCCGCACCGTTGCACACGAATTCGGCGGCCGCGCTCACGGCGTGGCGTACCGCGGGCTCGGTCGACTCGCCTTCGGCCAGCACCACGGTGACTGCCGCGGCGAATCGGTCACCGGCGCCGCAGATATCGGCGCCCTCGGGTGCGCGGCGCCCCGGCGGCACCTGGATCCGCATCCCGGCCGGGAATTCCGTACCACACAGGTAGGCGCCCTCGGGCCCGAGGGTGACCGCGACCGCGCGCGCCGACCACAGGCGGGCCAGGGTGCTCGTGTCGCGGATCGAGGAGGCCGAATCGAGCAACCGCAATGCCTCGCTGCGGTTCGGGGTGACGATGGCGGTGTCGGGAATCGGCAGCGAGCCCAGTGGGTGCGGGTCCCACACCACCGGGATCCGTGGGGCGAGAGTGCGCAGCAGACCACGGATCTGCGGGTGCGAGGTCATGCCGCGGCCGTAGTCCGACACCAGCACGCCCGAGGCGCGAGCGAGCACGCTGTCGATATCGGTGGGGATCGGCCCCGGTGCCACCTTGCCGGTGCCCGAATCGCAGCGGGCGATCACGACGGGATCCTCACCGTCGGTGCAGCGTCCGTCGGCGCGCACCCGCTGCTTGCACACCGTCGAACCGTGCAACGGCACACCGATGACCTGCACGTACGGTTCGAGCAGGGCGCGCAACTGCTGCCCGGCGTGGTCGTTGGCGAAACCGCCGACGAGGACGACCTCGTCGGCGTCGCCCGCGGCGAGGCGGGCGGCCAGACCCGCACCGCCGGGGCGGTAGCGGGTGGTGGTGACGTCGACGATCGGGGCGTCGTCCTGGCTGTAGCGTTCGCAGTGACCGTCGACGTCGATGTCGAGGAAGACGTCACCGAGCACGACGATCGGTCCTGGATGGGCGGTCACAGTGCCTCCAATGCGGCATCGAGGGCGGTGCACAGGGCGTGGACGAGCACGAGGTGCATTTCCTGCACGGTGGCGACGCTGTCGGCTTCGACGGCGATCGCGTCGTCGCAGACCGAGGCGAGTGTGTTCGGTGGTGGGCCGGTCAGCGCCCAGGTGGTGATGCCCATTTCGTGGGCGGCTTTGGCGGTGGCGACGACGTTGGGGCTGCTGCCGCTGGTGGAGAGCACGACGAGGGCGTCGCCGGGGCGGCCGTGGGCGCGCAGCTGGCGGGCGAACATCTCCTCGATGCCGTAGTCGTTGACGATGGCGGTGGTCGCGGAGGTGTCGCAGTGCAGGGCGATCGCGGCCAACGGTCGGCGTTCGGTGCGGAACCGGCCGGTGAGTTCGGCGCTGAGGTGCTGGGCTTCGGCGGCGCTGCCACCGTTTCCGCAGGTGAACAGTCGACCGTTGCGTTGGTAGATGTCGGCGAGTTGTTCGCCCCAGGACCAGATGCGCCGGATCGAGGCGGTCCGGTTGCGTTCCAGGGCGGCGCCGAGCGCACCGAAGTGGTGTTCCAGGTTCGCACCGGTCTCGGCGACCAGATGCTGGGTGCCGGGTGGATTGTTCATGGCGCGAATTCCTTTCGTGCGGCGCCTGTCATGGCGAGGGCGACGGCGGTCGGCAGGTCCCGGGCGAGGAGGGCGGTGGCGCGCGCGTGGTCGATCTCCGCACGCCGGGTGATGGGGGTCGGCACCAGGATCGCGGCGCATCCGGCGGCCTGAGCGGCCTCGATATCGGCGCCGATATCGCCGATCAGGACACAGTCGGCGGGCGCGACGCCGAGTTCTTCGGTGGCGCGAAAGACCATGCCCGGGGCGGGTTTGCGGCATGCGCAGCCGTCGTCGGGTCCGTGCGGGCAGATCTGCCAGGTGCCGAACGGGCCGAGTAGCTGTTCGACGGCGGCGTTGACCGCACGGACCTGGGCGCGGGTGATGAGGCCACGGGCGATGCCGGACTGGTTGCTCACCACACCGATCGGGATCCCTTCGGTGCGTAGCCGGGCCAGTGCGTCGGCGGCACCGGGCACGGGGCGCACCAGTGCCGGGTCGCCGAGGTAGGGGACGTCCTCGATCAGCGTCGCATCGCGATCGAAGAGCACCGCTGCAGGAGCGCAGGAACGCGATCGACCGTTTCGACCGGATCCGTTCGTTCGTGTGGTGGGTAGTGACCGAGTGTTCATGCGGGCCGCCTCGTGTCGGCGGGTCGGGCGCACAGTGTGTCCACCGCGTCGACGATCTCCTCGGAGGTGATGGTGTCGAGGCACGGGTGTCCCGGTACCGGGCAGGTGCGGGCTCTGGTGCCCTCGCACGCCGCGGGCCGGCCGAGCACCACGACCGGCACACCGTGGGGCGCCCACCGCGCGGCCGGGACGACCGGTGCGAACAGCGAGACCACGGGCGTGCCGACCGCGACGGCCAGGTGCGCGGGCCCGGTGTTGGGGGCGACGACGACATCGGCGTCGCGCAGGATCGCTGCCAGCGTGGCGAGGTCGGTGCGGCCGCCGAGGTCGGTGGCCAGCCCGTCGGCGACGAAGGCGGTGTGCTCGTCGGGACCACCGGTGACCAGCACCCGGTATCCGGCCCGGACCAGGGCTGCCACATGGGTTCTCATACGTTCCGGTGCCGGGCGGCGGGCGGGTACGGCGGCGCCGGGGTGGACGACGATGTAGCCGGGTCCGCCGGTGCGGGTACCGACATCGGGCAGCAGGTCCTCGCGGATCCGGAGCCCGTCGGAGTCACCGGGGAACCCGGCGGCTTCGGCCAGTGCCAGATTGCGGATCTGTTCGGGCCGGTCCTCGTCGCGGGTGTCGCGCAGATCGAGCAGTGAGCCCGGGTAGTCGATGCTGATGCCCGCGATACGACCGACCCCGGCCATGCGCAGCACCAGCGCCAACGGCAGCGGCGACTGGTGGAACGAGGTGAAGATGACGGCCTCGGTCGGTGCCAGGGCGCGCAGAGTTTCGAGCAGTGCGTCGATGGCGTCCTGGGTGACCGGTGGTGCGTCGAAATCGACCCACCCGGCGTGGAATTCGACGACCTCGTCCACCCCTGGCAGCAGGCGGGCCGCTGCCGCACCGCGTGGCCCGGCGAGAAAAGTGACCTTGTCGGACCCCGCCGCGACCGCCCGGACGGCGGGCCCGGTGAGCAGCACGTCGCCCGCGCTGTCGAGTCGGGCCACCAGCACATGCCTCACCGCCGCCCACCGTCCACGGTGTCGGTGAGCAGTTCGTTCCAGCGTTCGACGAACTGGTCGATGCCGAAATTGGTCTGCGCCCACTGCCGTGCGGCCTTGCCGGCGAGCTGGGCCAGATCGGGTTCGGCCACGAAACGCTGCAGTGCTCGGGCCAGGACCGACACATCGGTGGACACCACTCCGGCCTCCGGCGGGATCGCGGCCGCCGCCTCGGTGGTGGCGACGGCGACAACCGGCATCCCCAGATGCATGGCCTCGAGCACCGACAGGCCGAGCGAGGTCCAGCGTGGGGTGTGGACGAATACGCGCCGCCGCGAGACTTCGGCGTGCAGGCGGTCCTGGCGCAGGTCGCCGTGCCCGCACACACGATCTTTCGGCCGGTCGACGGCGGTGTGGACGTGGTCGGTTTCCATCCCGAACACATCGATCGGGGTGGTATCGCAGAGTTCGGCGAGCAGGTCGGTGCCGGTGACGCGCCAGCGGCGCACCGGTTCGTTGACGATGGTGGCGGCCCGCTCGAGTTCGCCGGTGTAGAGGGGGCCGGGATCGAGGACTCCGTGGGGGACGACGCGCACCCTGGTGTGCCCGTTGTCCCACATCAACCGGTTGAACTCGGTGACGTGGACCAGGGTGAGGTCGTCGCGGTCGGCCATGGGGTGCCGGGTGGTCGCGGCGTGCCCGGACGGGGTGTTGTGTTCGACGTAGATCAGGGAGACGTCGACACCGGGGGTGCGACCGAGCCAGCGTTGGGCCAGTTCCAGTTCGCGGGGGCGTTGGGCCACAACGACATCCACGTGTTCGTCGGCGAGCGCCTCGGGGGCGATCTCCTCGGCGCCTGCCGGCCACGGTCGCCCGCACCGGCCGAGCGCCCACCCGCCCCAGCGTGGGTCGTGCGGGATCAGGTAGCGGTGGGGTCCCTGGACGAACGAACTCATCCAGGACCCGTGCACATGCCAGGCGAGGATCGTCGTCATGGCCACGACGGCTCCGTCGACGGGCACACCATCAGTTCGCGCACCTGGCAGCCCGGTGGTTGGGAGAGCGCGAAAACGACTGCGGCGGCGACGTCTTCGGGCCGGTTGAGTTTCGCGTCGGCCGGCGGCTGGTACTGCGGGGTCCGGTCGTCGAAGAACGCGGTGTCCATGCCGCCGGGCACCAGCAGGGTCACCCCGACCTCGCCCGCTGTCTCGGCGGCCAGGGCGCGGGTGAAGCCGACGACGCCGAATTTCGACGCGCAGTAGGCGGTGGCGTCGGGCAGCGCGCGCATGCCGAGGGTGGAGGCGCAGGTGACGACAGTGCCCTTGCTCGCGCGCAGGGCGGGCAGTGCCGCGCGGACGACGGCGGCGGTGCCGAACAGATTCACCTTGACCACGTTTTCCCACTTCTCGGCCGACACGCCGTCGAGCGGACCGCAGGCGTCGGTGCCCGCGGCGGTGAACACCGCGTCGAGGTGACCACCGGTGCGGTCGAGTACCCGTTCGACCGCGGCCGTCGCGGCGGCGGTGTCGGCGAGATCTGTTTGCTCCCAGTCGATTCCGTCGGCTGGGGTATTGCGGTCGAGCACCACGGGTGTGCCGCCCGCGGCGCGGATCGCGGCGACGGTAGCGGCGCCGAGACCTGAGGATCCGCCGGTGACGAGGACGGTGCCGAGCGGGCGTGTTGACGGGTTCACGAGGATGGGACTCCTTTCAGCGGGGTCATGCCGACATCGCGGCCCGGTCGACGCGGCGCGCGGATACCTTGCGGTAGGCGGTGAGGGTTCGGGTGCCGACCCGCTCCCAGGAGTAGGAGTTCTCGGCTCGACGACGCCCGGCCGCGCCGCGGGAGGCGGCCAGGTGCGGGTTGTCGAGCAGCGGGCGGATCGCGGCGGCCAGCGCCTCGGGGGAGTTCGGTGGCACCAGGGCGCCGGTGACACCGTCGACGACGGTGTCGAGCATGCCGCCGACAGCGGTGGCGACCACGGGTCGCGCGCAGCCCATCGCCTCGAGCGGCACGATGCCGAACGGCTCGTACCAGGGTGTGCAGGCCACGACATCGGCGGAGCGGATCAATTCGGGCATGGCGGTGTGCTCGACCGACCCGAGCAGGTGTACCCGGTCGCCGACGCCGATGCGTTGCGCACAACCGCGCAGCCGTCGCGCCTCGGCATGGGTTTTGCCCTTGTCGTCGGCGCCGCCCGCGATGACCAGTTCGGTGCCGGGTAACTCGCGTAGTGCGGCGATGGCCAGGTCGTAGCCTTTGCGTGGCACCATCCGCCCGACCGACAGGATGCGGTGCGGTGCGCCGCGTTCGGCGACCGGGCCGTCGGGGGTGAACAGGTCCAGGTCCACACCGCACGGAACCACCGACACGTGATGCGGTGGCACCCCCATCTTGGTGAGTTCGCCGACCTCGTCGGAGCAGGTGGCGATGACCCGCGCCGCCCGCGACGCGACCAGGCGTTCGATGCGGATGCGGGCGGGCGGGCTGGTGTCGGCGCGGCCCTGGTGTCGGTGTTTGACGGTGCCGAGTGCGTGGAAGGTGACCAGGACGGGTATGCCGGTGCCGTGGGCGGCCAGCTCGGCGGCCATGCCCGACATCCAGAAGTGCGCGTGTACCACGTCGGGGTGCTCGCGGGCCCAGTCGTCGCGCAGGAACGCGGCGAATTCGCCCAGGTGAGGGAGGATTTCGTCCTTGGGAATGGGGCGCGGTGGGCCGGCGGGGACGTGCACGACGCGGTAGCCGTCGTCGGTGTGGATCGTGCGTTCGGAGTGGGTTCCGTCGTGTCTGGTGTAGACGATCACCTCGTGCCCGCGCTGGGCGAGGGTGGCCGAGAGGGCTGCGACGTGTACGTTCTGTCCCCCGGCGTCGGTGCCTCCGAGCGGGGCCAGCGGGCTCGCGTGTTCGGAAACCATAGCGATCTTCACGGCTGACTCCGTTCGTCGTGACAAGCGGTGGCCAGGGGAACGCACCGCTGCGGGCGGACCGGTTCTCGCTGGGCGCTATGCCCGGGGAGAAGTGGGTCAAACAGCGGCGTGCCGGTTTCGACCGACTGTTTCGGTGTGCGCCGGTGGGGTACTGCGGCGGTGCCGATCACCGCCACCACAGAACATCGGGTAAGGAGTGCCGAGATGACGACCGCGTCCGGCGACAGTGTTTTCGGGCCGATCGCGCGGCCGTTCCCCGATGTCGAACGCATCGTGGTGTTGCGCGGTGGTGGCCTGGGCGACTTGTTGCTCGCCCTGCCGGCGATCGAGGCGCTGGCCGCGACCTACCCGACGGCGCGGATCACCCTGTTCGGTTCGGCACTGCATGCCGCGCTGCTCCGATCACGGCCGGGACCGGTGCGCGACGTGCGGGTGCTCCCACCTAAGAACTCACCTGCCGAGGACGTGTTGCTCGACGAAACGACAAGGGAGCGTGTCGATCTGGGTATCCAACTGCACGGCGGTGGCGCCTGGTCGAACCGGTTCCTGCGCCGCACGGGAGCTCGGTGGACGGTCGGTTCCCGCGCCGACGGCGCCATCGAACTCACCAGGACCACCCCGTTCCGGTACTACCAGCACGAGATGATCCGTGCGCTCGAGGTGGTCGGGTTGGCCGGGGCGGCACCGGTCACTCTCGAACCGAGGATCACCGTCACCCCCGACGACGAGGCAGCCGCCGAACGGCTCGTCGGGCAGGCGACGAGGCCCGTTGTGACGGTTCACCCCTCGGCGACCGATCCCCGAAGGCGGTGGCCCGTGCGCAAATTCGCGGAGGTCATCGAGCATTGTGTGCGCGGCGGGGCCACTGTTCATGTGATCGGCACCCACGACGACCGTCCGCTGCTGCGCGAAATCCTCGACCGGGTGGGTGGTTGCGACACCCGCCACGTGCACTGCCTCGTCGATGCCGACATGACCGAGCTGTGCGGGTTACTCACGCGGACAACGGTTTTCGTCGGTAACGACAGCGGGCCACGGCATCTGGCCAAAGCGCTCGGCATCCCGACGGTCGGGATCTTCTGGATCGGCAACCTCGTCAACGCCGGACCCCTCAACCGCGCCAACGACCGGGTGCTGACCGCGTGGACCACGCGCTGCCAGCTCTGCGGTGCCACCCTCACCGACGAGGGCGCCCCACGCTGCGAACACGACAACTCGATCGTCGCCTCGGTCACCGTCGAGGAGGTGTGCCGTGAGATCGACGAATTCCTCGGCCCCGCCGGCATTGTCACCGCACTGCGGCCGGAACGGCGGTGGCACGACACCGTAGGCCTCGACGCCCCGGTCGGGGACCGTCGTCGATGACTCCAGGTGTACCGCGCGCCGGGTGTGGATCCGTACCGGCATCGCTCATCGTTCTCCCACGCGGCCGCGGATGCGGTCGATCATCGTCGTCGTGGAGTGGTCGGCGAGGTAGTTCAGAACCCGGACGTGACCGCCGTATTCGGTGACGACAGCGGTCTCGGGCAGCATGTCGGGGCTGTAGTCGCCGCCTTTGACATACAGCTGGGGCTCGGTGGCGCGCAGCAACTCGGCGGGGGTGTCCTCGTCGAAGACGGTCACATGGTCCACACAGCTCAGGGCGGCCAGCACCGCGCACCGGTCGCCCGCGGTGTTCACGGGCCGCTCGGGGCCTTTGAGTCGGCGCACACTGCTGTCGGAGTTCACGGCGACCACCAGGATGTCGCCGAGGCTCTTGGCCTCGTTGAGGCAGGCGATGTGACCGGCGTGCAGCACATCGAAGCAGCCGTTGGTGAACACCACCCGGGCGCCCTCGGCTCGCTCGCGGCGCACGGTCGCGATGAACCGGTCGCGCGAGAGGACTCCGGAGCCCTCGCCGCCGAGGCGGGCGCGCAGATCGGGGCACCGGCACACCGAGGTACCGGGGCTGCGCAACACCACATCGGCGGCGGCCTGGGCGAATTCGACCGCACCCGTCAGCGGCATCGCGTCGAGTACGGCGGCGGTGAGGGCGGCGACGAAGGTGTCACCGGCACCGGCCGACCGGTTCTCCGGCACCGCCACCGCCCAGGTCCGGTGCGCGGGCTTGCCGTCCACCAGCAGGACGGTGCCGTCCTTGTCGAGGGTGACCACCACCGCGGCCGCTCCGGTGCGGGCCATCAGTTCGTCGCGGCGGTCGATGAACAGTTGCGCGTGATCGGTGTGTGCCGTCGTGTCGAGCAGGGCCGCGGCCTCCTCGGCGTTGGGTGTCACCAGGTCGGGCCGCAGCGCCTGCCAGCGGGCCGGTTCGTGCGCGTCGAGGACCAGCAGCGGGAGACTGTCGCGGCGCGCGCACAGGGCGCCGCGGATCGTGTCGTCGAGGGTGACGCCGTAATCGCAGATCAGCAGCGCGTCGGCATCGGCGAGGGCGGTGTCGAGCGCGGCGAGCAGCGCGGTCGTGTCGGTGGGCGCCGGGGCACAGTCCTCGTCGTAGCGCAGCAGGATCTGTTCGTCGGCCATCACCCGCACCTTCACCTCGGTGTTCCGGGTCGGGTCGGTGACCACGGTGTCGGTTCCCACTCCCGCGCGGCGCAACGAGTCGCGCAGGTCGTGGCCGGCGTCGTCGTCACCGACCGTGGCGACCATCTGCACCTGCGCGCCGAGTGCGGCCAGGTTGGCCGCTGTATTCGCCGCCGCCCCAGGCACTTTCGCGGTGTCGGCCACATCGACCACCGGCACCGGGCCCTCCCGGCACAACCGGTGGCAGCGTCCCCATTTCCACACGTCGAGGACGGCATCACCCAGGACGACGACACGCGGGCGGCGCGCGGCGACGTGATCGACGGATTCGGGGCCTGGTCCGCGGAAGCCTGGATCGGTCCGGTCGAACGGCATGGGCGTCCTCCCTCGGGCGGTGGTCGTCGTCGAAGCGATTCCACGTGCGCGGCGGGTCAAACAGATCGGTGCGGATCGGTGTCGGCGGCACCGGCGCGGGTATGGCGAGGATGCGAACCGAGCCGAGGAGGTGTGCGATGCGTGTGGTCGTGGTGGGAGCGACAGGCAATGTCGGCACGGCGGTGGTCGACGCACTGACCACCACACCGGCGGTGACGTCGGTGCTGGGAGTGGCACGGCGCAGACCCGACCGTGGGCTCGCCGGGGTCGACTGGGTCGGCGCCGACGTGCGCGACGCCGATCTGGTCTCGCTGTTCCGCGGTGCGGACGCGGTGGTGCACCTGGCCTGGGTGTTCCAGCCCACGCACCGGCCGCTCGACACCTGGCACACCAATGTCGACGGCACCGAACGGGTGCTGGCCGCTGTCGCCGAGGCGGAGGTACCCGCGCTGATCTACGCGTCCTCGGTCGGAGCGTACGCACCGCGCGAGGACGACGAACCCGTCACCGAGAGCTGGCCGACCGAAGGTTGGCCCGCCGCCGCCTATATGGCCGAGAAGTCCTATGTGGAGCGGCTTCTCGACATCTTCGAACGCGACAACCCCGACATCCGGGTGGTGCGGATGCGTCCGGCGTTCACCTTCCAGTACGACTCGGCCAGCGAACAGCGCCGCCTGTTCGCCGGACCGCTGCTGCCCAACCGGTTGATCCGGCCCGGAGTGCTGCCCGTGCTGCCGTATCCGTGGGGAATGCGGTTCCAGGCGTTGCACAGCAGCGATGTGGGACGCGCCTACGCGATGGCGGTGACCAAGCAGGTGCGCGGTGCGTTCAATCTGGCCGCCGACGACGTCATCGACCGCGACGCCATCACCCGCATCCTGCGGACCAGGACGTTTCCCGTCCCGCCCCGCGCGGTGAAAGCCGCGCTCACGGTGGGCTGGTGGTTGCGGCTGGTCCCGGCCACTCCGGAACTGTTCGACGCGATGATGCATCTACCGCTGCTCGACACCACCCGCGCCCGTACCGAACTCGGCTGGACGCCGAGGATCAGCGCCGCCGACGCGCTCACCGAGGTGCTGCACGGATTCGTCGACGGCGCGGGCGGTGACACCCCACCGCTGGCCGCCGACGCCGGCGGCACCTTGCGCTACCGCGAATTCGCCTCCGGCGTCGGCGGACACGACCCGGTCGACCAGCTCACCCGCCACGCCCACCGCTGAACGTCACGGCCGGAAGACCGCGCGCACGCATTCGCTCTTGTCGTTCTTGAAGATGTCGTATCCGGCGACCGCGTCCGACAGCGGCAGATCATGGGTGATCAGATACGACGGATCGAGTTGCCCGCTGGTGATGAACTCGAACATGCGTGACACGTCGCGCTGACCGGACTGCTGGGCGGTGCGCAGGGTCAGCCCCTTGTTGGTGAGCACACCCATCGGGAATTTGTCGGTCACGCCGTACACGCCGAGCACCGACACCACCCCGGTCTTGCGGCAGGACATGATCGCCTCGCGCAACGCGGTGGCCCGATCGGTTTCCAGTCGCAGCAACTGCTTGGCCCGGTCGTAGAGGTGCTGCACGCCGGTGCCGTGCGCTTCCATCCCGACCGCGTCGATGCAGGCGTCGGGCCCGCGCCCGCCCGTCATCTCGCGCAGGGTCGCGGGCACGCTGTCGACACTGGCGTAGTCGATGGTGTCGGCGCCCGCGTGCCGGCGCGCCAGCTCGAGGCGTTCGGGGACGCGGTCGATCACGATCACCCGGCCCGCGCCGAGCAGACGGCTGGTGTGAGCGGCCATCAACCCGACGCCGCCGCTGCCCCAGACCGCGACGGTGTCACCGGGGGAGATGTCGCAGAATTCGGCGCCCATCAGCCCGGTCGGCAGCGCGTCGGAACAGAACAGGGCCTGCTCGTCGGTGATCGACTCCGGAATCGGGAAACAGTTCACATCGCCGAAAGGCACACGGATGTATTCGGCGTGCGAGCCCTGATAGCCGCCGAAGGGATGGGTGTAGCCGTAGATCCCGCCGGACGGGAAACCCAGGATCGGTTGTTGCACCGCGGCATTCGGGTTGGTGGTGTCACAGGCCGAATACCGCCCGGCGCCGCAGTACCAGCACGTGCCGCACCCGATGAACGACGGCACGACCACCCGGTCACCGACGGCGATCCGCTCCACCGCGTCGCCGACCTCGAGCACCTCGCCCATGAATTCGTGCCCGATCACGTCACCTTCGCGCATACCGGGCAGGTAGCCGTCGATGAAATGCAGATCCGAACCGCAGGTGGTGCTCAACCGGACCGCGACGATCACATCGTGCGGGTTGACCAGGCGCGGATCGGGCACCGTCTCCACGGCCAGATCGTTCACGCCGTTCCAGCACAGTGCTCGCATCAGTCCTCCTGCTCGCGTCCGCTCGGATTGTGGGTCAGGGTCGGCGCCTCCCCGGTCTGCAGAATCGCGCGCGCCCGGTAGAGGGCGGTGAACGCGGCATGCCCGGTGAGCTGTTTTGGCAGTGGACTGGTGACACGGATCGTCACCTCCGTGCCCAGATCGCCGGGGGCGTCGGCGAAGGTCAGCCGGATCTGGGAACGGCCGGCCGGGTCGCGGCCGCCGACGAAGCGGATCTCGCCGGGGGCGCGCACGGTGCGGCTCACCCATTGCGCGGCAGCGGCGGTGTTCTCGACGAACGACCACGTCAACCGGTCCGGGGCGGTCGATTCCACGTGGGCGATGCCGTCCAGCGCCGAGGACAGGTTCGCCGGATCGAGCCAGAACTGTTCGACGTCCGCGCGGGGGCGCGCGATCGTCACCGCGTGCACGCTGGCCCCCGCCGTTGGCGCGACCTTGTGCAGCAGCTGCCCGATCCGGTCCTCGAACCAGGTCACGGGGTTCGGGTGTCGGGGCGGATGCCGGTTTCCGGGTCGTCGTCGGCGGGTGGCTCGGGGTCGCGCCACTCCTCGGCCCGGCTCGACCGGTTGCCCTTGATCGTGCCGTCCAGCTCGTGCGCGAGTTCCTCGTCGTGGGCCGGACCGTGCTTGGTGTTGCCTCGTTCGATGACCATCGTGCCTCCTTGTGCGTTTCAGCGGTGCCGGACCAGGGCGGCGACACCGTCCTCGGACGGCACACCGCCGGTGACGATGACCTCGGCACCGGTCAGGATCGCCGCGACGGGCAGTGCCTCGTCGGCGCGGCAGGACTGTCGTGGGGCGGTGCTGCCGGTCCAGCCGGCCGGGGCGTGCAGGTCCACGCTCACCTGTGCCCGATCGGCGCCGACCAGCACGGTGCGGTCACCGAGCCGGTCCGGGTCGATGAGCAACCGGTCCACGCGCGCCATCCGCAATGCCTCGGCGGTCGCGTCCAGACCGGACACGGCCAGCCCCTCGGGGCGGTCGATCTCGGCGGCGACGGTGTCGAGGACCTCCTCGATGTCGTGGCGGGCCTGTTCGGCGACCACCCGGTGGACCGCGGTCTCCAGTTCGCCCGGGTCGCTGCCCCGTGCGCGGGCGCCCGCCTCGACCTCGACCACCGTCGGCCCGTGTTCGGGCAGCGCGTGATGCAGGGCGTTGCGCGCACTCACCTCACCGGCGACCACGATCACCTCGGCGTGCACCTGTTCGGCCTCGGTGCTCACCTGCTCGGCGAGTTCGTCGATGGTCCGCCGGGTCGTTTCCTCGACGCGCTGCTGCATGGACCGGTGTGCCCATGCCCCACCACCGGTTTTGTGCACCGGATACGGGTCCTGGTCGACGCTGCGTTCGGTGACCGACCCGTTCTCGTCGACGACGGTCAGGTCGCAGCCGACCTTGTCGACCACGGCGACCACATGCGGGACCAGTTCCTCGTGGTGGCGCAGCAACGGCAGCAGATAGGGCAGCGGTGACACCCGAACGACCTCTCGAGCCGGCGGTTCGGGCAGCAGCTCGTCGGCATGGACGCTGTGATCGTCGATGATCAACACCCGTCCGGCCCGCCCACGCCCGGGCGGACCCTCGGCGACGGCCCGGTCGAACAGCGCGATCATCTCCGCGCTGGCTCCCGCTTCCCGCAGGCGACCGCTGATGGACCGTCGTCGCAGCTCCAGTTGATGCGCGGCGTCCTCGGTGTCGTGTGAGGCATCCATGTACACGACAGCGAAGGGCCCGCGCCTTTCCGCGATCTCTCGAATGCTGTTCACACCGCGCGCATACCCGAGCTTCCCCACCCGAACCACCCCGACCGGATTTCGCGTCGTGGCCGGTCAGGAGCCGGCGATCGACTTGGCCTGCCGCAGCACGTCCCGCACCATGGCGGGGGTGAGCATGCCGGTGAAGGTGTTTCGCTGGCTCACGTGGTAGCAGCCGAGTACTGTCACCGTTCGCCCGTCCGGGTGGGTGAGGACCACCTGCGCGCCGTGGCCGAAGCGGGGGCGCGGGCGGGGGATGGTCCAGCCGCCTTCGGCGAGGACGGTGAACAACGCCTGCCATCCGAAGGCGCCGAGGACCACGATCACCTTCAAGGTGGTGGCGAGCAGTTCCATCTCCCGGCTCAGATACGGTGCGCAGCGCAGCGTTTCGTCGCGGGTCGGCTTGTTCTGCGGCGGCGCGCAGTGCACGGGCGCGGTGACGCGCAGATCGATGAGATCGATGCCGTCGTCGGCGCGGATCGGGTGCGAACCGGTCGACAGGCCGACCGCGTGCAGGGCCGCGAACAGGACATTGCCGCTCTCGTCGCCGGTGAACATGCGCCCGGTCCGGTTACCGCCGTGCGCGGCCGGGGCCAACCCGACCACCAGGATCCGGGCATCGTCGGGGCCGAAACCGGGCACCGGCCTGCCCCAGTAGTCCTCGTCGCGGAACGCGGCCCGTTTCTCGCGCGCCACCTGCTCACGCCACGCCACCAGGCGGGGACAAGCCCGGCACGAGGACACCAGCACATCGAGTTCGGCGAGGGTGCCCGCATCGCCCGCCGCGAGCGGCGCCTGCTCCGGGTCGCTCGGTTCGGCGGCCATCGTCCCATCCTAGGTCGTGGGAAATCCGGTAACCCGTCCTACCGAACCACCCACGTGGTACCGGCGGTACCACGTACTGTGAAGGGATGATGCCCATCGAGATCGTGACCGCCGACGGAGTCGTGCGCGGTCGAGCGGGCCGCAGCGTCGTGCGCTGGCGCGCCCTACCGTACGCGGCCCCTCCTGTCGGCGACCTGCGCCTGCGCGCACCCCAGCCGGTGCGTCCCTGGGCCGGCGTGCGCGCGGCCGACCGCTTCCGTTTCGCGGCGACCCAGCACCCCAGCGGGGCCCGCATCGGCCCGCGCACCTGGCAACCGGTGGGCGAGGACTGTCTCACCCTGAACGTCACCGCCCCGGCGGCATCGTCGGACACGCCGCGTCCGGTGATGGTGTTCATCCACGGCGGCGGATATGTCATCGGCACCTCTAGCATGTACTCCGGCGCCCGCCTCGCGGTCCGTGGCGACGTGATCGTGGTGTCGGTGAACTACCGGCTCGGTGGTCTCGGCTATGTCGACTTCAGCGAATTCTCCACGCCGGAGCGCCCTTTCGACGCGAACCTCGGACTTCGCGACCAGGTGGCCGCGCTGGAATGGGTGCAGCGCAATATCGCTGCCTTCGGTGGCGACCCCACCAATGTGACCATCTTCGGTGAATCGGCGGGTGCGCACGCCGTGGTGAGCTTGATGGCCACCCCCGCCGCGCGCGGCCTGTTCCACCGCGCCATCGCCCAGAGTGCCCCCGCCGACTGGACGATGACCCGGCAGGACGCGCACCGTTTCGCCCGCCGCTGCCTCGAGCGACTGGGTGCCGACCCGGCCGACGCCGTCACCGCCCTCACCACCACCTCGGCGAGCGCGCTGTGCCGGGCCACCGACCGTGCGCTGGGTCGGGCCATGCGCGAGGAACCCGGCAGCTTCGCCTACGCCCCGGTCGCCGACGGCGAGTTCCTGCCCGAGGCGCCGCTGGACGCGATCGTCGCCGGCCGGGCGCACCGGGTGCCGCTGATCGTCGGCACCAACCGCGACGAGGCGACCCTGTTCCAGCGTTTCGTGAAAGCGGTACCGCACACCGAGGACCAGCTGGCCACGACCTTCGCCCGCTGCGAAGCCGGTGCCCTCGAACGTGTCGCCGCCTGCTACCCCGGCTACCCGAGCCCGGCGACCGCCGTCCGCATCGGCGGGGACTTCATGTTCCTGCGCCCCACCCTCGAGGTCCTCGAAGGACACAGCCCCCACGCACCCACCTACGCCTACCGTTTCGACTTCGCCCCGCGCGCACTGCGATTGGCCGGTTTCGGCGCCACCCACGCCCTCGACCTGATCCCCGTCTTCGGCTGGGTGAACACCCCGGTCGGGCGCATGATGACCGCGGCAGGCGGGTACCGGGCGTTCCTCTCGGTCCAGCGCGCCATGCAGGACAACTGGCTCAGCTTCGCCCGCACCGGCAGCCCCCTGCCCGCCTGGCCCGCCTACACCGCCGACCACCGGGCCACCCAGATCTTCGACCACCCCACCCGCGTCCTCATCGATCCCGACCCGGCCATCCGCCGTGCGTGGCAAGGCGTGCGCATCGCCGCCCCGACCGACGGGCAGACCAGGACGGAGAACGCCGGATGACCCTCGACCAGGACACCGGTGCGCGGCGCCTCACCGCACTGCTCACCGAGGACCCACAGGTCAGGGCCGCGCGCCCCTCCGACGAGGTGCACGCCACCGTCACCACACCCGGATTGCCGCTCGGTGAGATCGTCGAAGCGGCGATGACCGGGTACGCCGACCGGCCCGCGCTCGGGTTCCGGCGCACCGAACTCGTGCCCGACGCCTGCGGGGGAGCGGTGCGGCGGATCGTCCCCGACTTCGAGACGATCACCTATCGCACACTTTGGGACCGGGCGCGGGCGGTGGCGGCGGCGTGGTACGCCGACGGGGTGCGCGCCGGAGACTTCGTGGCGATGCTCGGATTCACCGGGGTCGACTACACGGTGCTCGACCTGGCCGTGATCCACCTCGGAGCGGTGGCCGTGCCACTGCAGTCGGGCGCGAGCTCGACCCAGCTGCGTTCGATTCTCGACGAGACCACACCGAAGGTCCTCGCGGTCGACATCGCGTATCTCGGCACAGCTGTCGAGGTGATTTCCCCGGGTGCCACGACACTCGTGGTGTTCGACTACTTCGCCGACGACCACCGGCATCGCGAACTACTCGACGAAGCGCGCCACGACTTCCCCGGAACACGCACTCTCGCGGACACTGTCGAACAAGGGCTGGCCGCCGCGCCTGCCCCCCGCCTGGAACCCGACGACGACGCGCTGGCTCTGCTGATCTACACCTCCGGCAGCACCGGAACACCCAAGGGCGCGATGTACACCCGCCGCCTCGTCGCCGCGGGGTGGCAGCCGGTGCGCCCGTACGCGGTCATCAACCTGAACTTCCTGCCGATGAGCCACATCGCGGCCAGGCTCACCCTCAACGCCGCCCTCGCCCGGGGCGGCACCGCCTACTTCACCGCCGCACCGGACACTTCGACACTGTTCGACGACATCGCCCTGGTGCGGCCCACCGAGATCTTCCTCGTCCCGCGCGTGTGCGAGATGATCCAGCAGCACTACCGCCGCACCCGCGAACACCACCCCGAACTCACCGACGACCAGGTGAAAACGTCACTGCGCGAACAACTCCTGGGTGGTCGCCTGCTGACGGTGTCGTGTGGGAGCGCCCCCATCGCACCGGAACTGCGCGCGTTCGTCGAATCGGTGCTCGAGCTGCGTCTGCACGACGGCTACGGGTCGACCGAGACCGGGGGTGGCGTCATCTTCGACACCCGGGTCATGCGCCCGCCGGTGCTGGACTACAAGCTCGTCGACGTCCCCGAACTCGGCTATTTCGGCACCGACAAGCCTTACCCGCGTGGCGAACTGCTGCTCAAGACCACGACCATGATCGCCGGTTACTACCGGCGCCCCGAGGTCACCGCCGAGGTGTTCGACGCCGACGGTTTCTGCCGCACCGGCGACATCGTCGCCGAACTCGGCCCGGACCGGCTGACCTATGTGGACCGGCGCAACAACGTCATCAAGCTGTCGCAGGGTGAGTTCGTGACGGTCTCGCGTCTGGAAGCGGTGTTCGCCGGCGAGGATCCGATCCATCAGATCTATGTGTACGGCAGCAGTGATCGCGCGTTCCTGCTCGCCGTCGTCGTCCCCGCCCGCCCGCTGCCCGCCGAACAGGCCAAGGCCGCGATCAGCGACGCACTGCACCGGGCCGCGGTGCGGGCACAGCTGGAACCGTACGAGATTCCGCGCGCCTTCCTCGTCGAACCCGAACCGTTCACCGTCGACAACGGACTGCTCTCCGGGGTGGGAAAGCTGTTGCGGCCCAAGCTGAAAGAGCGCTACGGACAGCGCCTGGAACAGCTCTACGACGATCTGGCCGGACGCCAAGACGACGAACTGCGCCGGTTACGTGCCGACGCCCCCGGCCTCGCCGTGTCCGAGGTCGTCACACGGGCAGCGGGCGCGATACTCGGCTGCGATCCCGCCGACCTGCGCGCCGACACCCGATTCTCCGACCTGGGCGGTGATTCGCTTGCGGCGCTGTCGTATTCGACACTGCTGCGCGAACTCCTCGACGTCGACGTCCCCGTCAACGTCCTGCTCGGCCCCGACAGCACTCTCGCCGCCCTCACCCGCTACATCACCGCAGGCACCGCGACCCTCGACGCCGAGGCGATCCACGGCCGCGGCGCCACCGAGATCCGGGCGGCGGATCTGACCCTGGACAAATTCCTCGACACCGGCACCATCACCGCGGCCCCCGACCTGCCGAAGGCCGCGACGCCCGCGCGGACCGTGCTGCTCACCGGCGCCAACGGCTACCTCGGCCGATTCCTGCTACTGGACCTGCTCGAACGCGTGGCCTCGCTCGGTGGCACCGTGATCTGTGTGGTGCGCGGCGTCGACGCCGATTCGGCGCGCGCCCGCCTCGACGCGGCCTACGACAGCGACCCCACCCTCACCGAACACTTCCGGGCGCTGGCCGACCGCGCCCTCGAGGTACTGCCCGGTGACATCGGTGCACCGGAACTCGGTCTGCCCCAACAGGTATGGCAGCGCCTGGCCCGCGACGTGGACCTGATCGTGCATTCGGCGGCGCTGGTCAACCACATGCTGCCCTACCACCAGCTGTTCGGACCCAATGTGGTCGGCACCGCCGAGATCATCCGGTTGGCCGCGACCACCACCCGCAAGCCGGTCGGCTACCTGTCGACGGTGGCCGTCGCCGCCCAGATCACCGACTTCACCGAAGACGGTGACGTGCGGACGATGAGCCCTGTGCGCCGCCTCGACACCGGCTACGCCAACGGCTACGGCAACAGCAAATGGGCCGGTGAGGTGCTGCTGCGTGAAGCCGCCGACCGGCTCGGGCTGGCTGTCGCGGTGTTCCGGTCGGACATGATCCTGGCCCACCGCCGCTACCGTGGTCAGCTCAACGTGCCCGACGTGTTCACCCGATTGCTGCTCAGTGTGCTCGTCACCGGGCTGGCACCGAAGTCGTTCTACCGCACCGATTCCGAGGGGCGGCGCCGTCGTGCCCACTACGACGGGCTGCCCGCCGACTTCGTCGCCGCCGCCGTCACCGCTCTGGCCCCGACAGCCGGATACCGCACCTACGATGTCGTGAACCCCCACGACGACGGCATCTGCCTCGACGACTTCGTCGACTGGCTGATCGAGGCCGGGCACCACATCGACCGCATCGACGACTACGACGAATGGTTCGAGCGCTTCAGCACCGCCCTGCGCGCCCTGCCCGAACCGCGACGCAAACACACCCTGCTGCCGTTGCTGCACGCCTACCGGCATCCGGCCCGCCCGCTGGCAGGCTCGGCGCTGCCCGCCGACGGCTTCCGCGCCGCCGTGCGGGCTGCCGAGATCGCCGGCGTCCCGGACATTCCGCAACTGGGACGCGACCTGATCGGCAAGTATGTGCGCGACCTGGCTCAGCTCGGACTGCTCGACACCGGCTCGGTGTCGGCGTAGCCGACGGGCCGCAACGCCGGGTCGGGGGCGAACGAGGTGAGCCCGACCCGGCGGTACTTGCCGGCCAGCCGTTCGTAGCGGCGGCGGTTGCGAGCCATCGGTGAATCGGTGACGGTGGCGGGCAGCCGGTCGAACGCGGTCCGCAGCAGCGCGGTGAGTAGCCGGAACTCGGTGTCGTGGCGGGCTGTCCAGGTGATCGGCATGCGGGCCCGCACCTTCGGGTGCATGATGCCGCACCCGAGCAGCATCACCACATGGCTCAGCACCGGCGAACCCACCCGCCACAGCGGACCGGTGAGCGCGGGCAGGAAATCCGGGCGCGGCGCGTGGCGTACCGACGCGGTGGCCGCTTCGAGGGCCGGGGTCACCCGCAGTTCCTCGGCGGCCATCCGTTCGTAGTGGGCGACCAGCTCGCGGTAGTCCTCGATCGGAGCGTTGCGGCCGCGCAGGTGCAGCCCGGTTGTCTTGCGCCGGTAGTGATCCCAGAGGGCCTGATTCTGCGCGGCCGTCGGCTCGGTGTTGGTCAACGCGATATAGGCGCCGCGCTGAACGAAGAACGTCGAGTACAGAATCCAGTTCCAGGCCTGCGGTTCGAACGCCGAATAACGTTGCCCGTCGGGGGCGACGCCCTTGACCGCACGGTGCAGCAGCATCAGGCGCTCGGCCTCGGCGGCCGCGTCGGCCTCGGTGCCGTGGTAGATGAGCTGGTCGGCGGCGGCGGTGCGCACCGCACGCGCCCACGGCTGATACCTGGACCGTCCCGTCGCCTCGAGCGCCGCCGACACCGGTGGCAGCATCGGCTGGTCGAACAGCCCGACGGCGAACAGCCCGAACAGCACCGACCCGCCCACCCGCTCGAATCTCTCGACCGCAGACGAAACATCGTGCGGCACACCATCATCGGTAGAGGCGGGCTGATGAGACACGGGACAGGTCATCGGTGAACTCCTTTGTTCCGGCGCCGCGACCGCATGGGTCCGGTCGGCACCCCTCCGCAATTCTGGTGCCATGCGACACCAGAAAATCGTGTGGTGTCAGCGTGCACCACAATGGGGTCATGGTCAAGAGCGAGGACACCGCGACGTCCCCCCGCGCCTACGGGGGAGTGGCGGCCGACGAACGCCGCGCACGCCGGCGCGCGGCCCTGCTCGACGCCGCCCTCGAGCTGCTCGCCGCCGAGGGTGCGCCCGCCGTCACCAAGCGCGCGGTCTGCGCACGAGCCAAGCTCAACGACCGCTACTTCTACGAACAGTTCGCCGATCGCGACGCCGTGCTCACCACCCTCGTCGAAGAGCTCACCGCCGAGGGCATCGCCGCCGTCGTCGCGGCCACCCACGCGGCCGAACCCGACATCCACAGCCAGGTCCATGCCGCCGCCGATGCCGCGCTCGGCTTCCTGCTCGACGACCCACGCCGCCACGCGCTGCTGCTCAATGCCCACAGCACCGAAGCTCTACAGCGGGCCCGGCTCGCCACCCAGCACGCCATCGCCCGGGCTATGGCCGCGGTCAGCCGCGAGCTGCACCCGTCACCGATGTCCACGCCGCTGGACACCGACATGGCCGCCTACACGGTGGTCAGCGGAACGCTCGAACTCGTCGCGGCTTGGCTACGCGGGGAATTCGACACCACCCGCGCTCATCTCACCGACCTGATCGCCCGTCAATTGCTGCAGGTCGAAACCGTCCCCGGCGTCTAGGGGGCCACCATGCGCGCGGCCGCCAGGACGGTCGCCGCGCGCTGGGTCGCCACGTGTTCACCACCGGCTTGGGCGGCATGGACGGCGGTGGTGCGGGCCAGGTCGGTGAGCATGCGCAGCAGCAGTGCCGCCGGGATATCGGGGGTCACGAGCCCCTCGCGCTGCCCGCGCCGCAGCTCGGCCAGCTTGCTCGCCACCATCTCGCGCAACGCGCGCGCCACCTCCTCCTCGGCCGGTTCCAGATCGGCCCAGGCCTGCAAGCGGGCATCGTCGGGATTGGCGAGGAAATGGTCGAAGAGGCGTCCGACGTAGCCGGGCAGATCCTCGGCGCGCATGGCGGTGCGGGCGGAGGCTTCGCTGGCCCAGCGTTCGGTGACGGCGGCGTAGAGCTCCTTCTTGCCGGGGAAATAGGCGTAGAGGCGGTCCTTGCTGGCATGCGCGGCCTCGGCGATCCGGTTGATCCGCGCGCCCGCGATGCCGAATTCGGCGAATTCCGCCTTGGCCGCGGCGAGAATTCGCTCCCTGGTTGCCTCACCTGCCGCTCGCATGCGCTGGATGTTACCCCTTGCCGAACCATCTGGTTCGGAACTATGGTCAATCCCGAACCACCTGGTTCGGGTAACGGCGAGACGAGGACACCCATGGCCGAACAGCCACGCTGGCAACAACTCCGGGCACAGAACGAGGGTGTGTCCACCGCCGAACTCGACGAGATCTGGACGCGGCTACGCCCGGCCCGCGCCGAGGACATCCTCGGGCAGTGGCGCGGCGACGCCTTCCAGACCGGTCACCGGCTGTGCAAAGCGCTGCCCGCCAGCCGCTGGTACGGCAAGACCTTCCTGGCCCTCGACGACGCCAAACCACTGATCTGCCGCGCCGAGGACGGCACCCTGTTCTCCAATGTCGAGATGGGGCAGGGCGAGGCGACGCTGTGGAACATCGAGTTCCGCGGTGAGGTCACCGCCACGATGGTCTACGACGGTCGCCCGGTGTTCGACCACTTCAAATGGCTCGACGACAACACCCTGATGGGCATCATGAACGGCCGCCCCGAACTGGTCCTCGCGGGCGGGCAGTACTTCTACTTCCTGCTGGAACGGGACAGCTGATGCGCACCACGGCCGTGCTCTCGCGCGACCCGTCGGCGGACTTCTCCGTCGAGACGGTCGAGATCGACGAGCCGCGCGCCGGGGAGATCCTGGTCCGGATGGCCGCCACCGGCATCTGCCACACCGACCTGGCCACCCGGCGCGCCGGTGCGGCCGACCGGCCGATCCTGCTCGGGCACGAAGGTGCCGGGGTCGTCGAGGCCGTCGGGCCGGGAGTGCGCGCCGTCCGGCCCGGAGACCACGTCGTGCTCACCTTCCGCCACTGCGGCGACTGCGCCAACTGTGGCGCGGGCCGACCCGCCTACTGCCTGCACGCGACCACGCTGAACAACTTCGGTCGCCGCGCGCACGACACCCCTCGGGTACTGGTCGACGGGTCACCGGTGATGTCCGGGTTCTTCGGCCAATCCAGTCTGGCCGGCTACGCGCTGAGCAGCGAGGACAACACCGTGGTCGTCGACCCCGCCGTCGACCCGGCCCTGGCCGCGCCGTTCGGGTGTGGATTCCAGACCGGAGCGGGCGCGGTCCTCAACGTGCTTCGCCCCGAACCCGGCGCCCGCCTCGTCGTCTACGGTGCGGGCGCGGTCGGCATGGCCGCCCTGCTCGCCGCGCGCACGGTGCCCGACGTCGAGGTGGTCGTCGTCGAAACATCCTCCTCGCGCAGGGAACTCGCCCTCGAGCTCGGTGCGCGCGCCGCCGTCGACCCCGCAGGGGAAGCGACGGCGCCGCGGGTGCGTGAGCTCACCGGCGGCGGCGCGACCCACGCCGTGGACACCACGGGAATACCGGCCGTGCTCGGCGACGCGGTCGCCGCCCTCGGTATCGGCGCCACCGTGGTCGCCGTCGGTCTCGGCCGCGGTGCCCCACCCATCGATGTCGGCGATATCGTCTTGCAGGGCAAGACGATTCGCGGCTGTCTGGAAGGCGACAGCGTTGCCGCGACCTTCATTCCCCACCTGCTGGACCTGCACGCGCAGGGCCGGTTCCCGGTCGATCGACTCCTCAGCCGCTACCCCGCTTCCGACATCGCCGCCGCTCTGCACGATCAGCGCACCGGTAAGGTCATCAAGCCGGTGCTGACATGGTGAACGGCCCGACCCGCGAGACCGAGGACAACGCATGACGATTCTCCACAGCGAAGACCTCGCGACCGAACCCGCAGCGAGTGTGGACGCCGCCCGTGCCCAACGGCGCCAGGTGGTGCTCGACGCCGCCCGTGACGTGTTCGTCGCCTACGGCTACCACGGCACGAGCATGGAGG
Source organism: Nocardia sp. GTS18 (assembly GCF_013839555.1). Taxonomy (NCBI): domain Bacteria; kingdom Bacillati; phylum Actinomycetota; class Actinomycetes; order Mycobacteriales; family Nocardiaceae; genus Nocardia; species Nocardia sp. GTS18. The sequence continues at coordinate 162,603 of NZ_JACBIU010000004.1, forward strand.
ACATCGGCAGCCGCGCGGGCATGAGCAAACCGGTCCTCTACACCCATTACGCGAGCAAACTCGACCTCTACCTGGCGGTCCTGCAGCGCTACCTCGACCGCATGGTCGAGGGTGTGCGCAACGCACTGGCAGGCACCAAGGGCGAACAGAAGGTGCGCCGCGCGGTCGGCGCCTACTTCGATTTCGTCGACGAGGACGCGGGCGGGCACACGCTGGTCTTCGAATCACCGGTGCCGAGCGAACCGTGCGTGCAGTGGCGGGTGCGCGATGCCATGAACACCTGCGCGGTCCTGGTCAGCGCCGAGCTGCGCGCCGCGGGCATGGACGATGTGCGCGCTTTCGCGTGCGCGTTCAGCCTCGTGGGCGCCAGCCACTCCACGGCACGGCACTGGCTCGACGCGGGCCGCCCGATCCCCAAGCACGAGGCCGTCGAGATGACCGTGACCCTGTGCTGGCACGGGCTGTCGTCGGTGGGTGTCGTCAACCGCGACACCAAGGGCTCAGCCCGCTGACGCGGTGAGCGGCAACGGGCTGCCGTCGAGCAGTTCGTCGCTGGGCAGCTGCCCGACCAGCACCGCGAGTGCGCGTTTCCAGCGACGGACCACGGCTTCGCGTTCGCCGAGGGTGCCGGTGAGCATGGCCGTCATCGACAGGCCGGTGAGCAGGTCGATGGTGAACTCCACCAGCAACTCCGCGCGCGGGTCGGCGGCATAGGGCTCGCCGAGCACCTCCAGGTAGAGCCTGCGCATCTCGGTGAACACCCGCTGTTCCTCGTGCACGAGCCGGTCGCGCAGTTCGGCGTCGGTGCGCGCGGCCACCCACAGGTCAAGGGCGGTGAAGAAGGCCGGGCTGTTCAGGTCGCGCCAGGCCAGGTCGACCACCGACTGCAGCCGGTCGCGGCCCGGCGGGAGCAGTTCGGCCTCGCGACGGAACTGCTCGAGCCGCTGGTCGACCACCTGGGTGGTGGCGGCCACGAGCAGCTCGGCGCGGGTGGGGAAGTGGTGCTGCACGGTGCCGCGCGCCAATCCGGCGCGTTCCTGCACGGCGCTCACCGTCGTTGCCGCGTAGCCGCTTTCGAGCAGGCACTCGGCGGTGCAGGCCAGAATGCGGGCCCGGGTCGAGGCGCGGCGTTGCGCCTGGGTGCGGCGGGGGCGTTGCTCGGTCACGCAAGAAATCGTACGCCCTGACGAATAGTTGCGCGATACTGTGAGCGCGGTCTCCGACACACCCGGCGATAACTCGCTATTGACGGGGGAGTCCCGGGCTGGTGAAATCAAGAAACCGTACGCAGTAACTGTTTCCTGCACGAAGGGCTGCGATGACGCAGATCTCCCACCACCGCCGCGGAACCGGCACACCGATCGTGCTTGTGCACGGTCTCGGCAGCCGATGGCAGGTATTCGCCCCGATCATCGACGCGCTGGCCGCCGAACACGAGGTGATCGCGCTCGACCTGCCCGGCTTCGGCGAGTCGCCGATCGTTCCCGGCGTGGAACCGGGACCACGCGGGTACGCGACCTGGCTCGCGCAGTGGCTGTCCGACAACGAGATCGAGCGCCCCCACCTGGTGGGCAGTTCGATGGGCGGCGGTATCGCGCTGGAACTGGGTCGCACCGGAATCGCCTCGGCGGTCACCGCGTTCTCCCCGATCGGTTTCTACGACCGAGCCGGACTGCGATGGACCAAGACACTGCTCACCGGCATGCGCGGCGCCGCGCGGGCAGCGGGCCCGGTCCTGGCCCGATCGGTGGATCACCGGGCCGGACGGGTGCTGCTGCTCTCGGCCATGTTCGGCCGCCCGACCCTGGTCACCCCGACCGCCGCGCGGCTCGACCTGGCCGGACTCGCCGGAGCCGACGCGTTCACCGCCGCCCGCGACGACTTCGACAACTACGTGCTGTCACCGGACCAGGACTTCGGCGCACTCACCGACATCCCGGTGACGATCGCCTGGGGTACCCGCGATGTGGTCCTCGTGCACCGCACCCAGAGCGCCCACGCCCGATCCGTGCTCCCGTTCGCCCGGCACATCGACCTGCCCGGCTGCGGGCACCTGCCGTTCAGCGACGCGCCGCGCGAATGCGCGCGTCTGATCCTCGAGAGGAACGCATGACACCGTCCATCGCGGTCATCGGCAGCGGTTTCGGCGGCCTGGCCGCCGTCATCGAACTGAAGAAGCGGGGCTTCGACGACATCGTCGTCTTCGAGAAGGCCGACGAGGTGGGTGGGGTCTGGCGCGACAACACCTATCCCGGTGCCGCCTGTGACGTGCCCTCGCCGTTCTACTCGTTCTCCTTCGCGCCCAATCCGCGCTGGCCGCACCGGTTCTCGCGCCAACCCGCGATCCTCGACTACATCCGCGGGCTCGTGGACACCTACGATGTGCGCCGCCACCTGCGTCTGGGCACCGAGGTGCTCGGCGCCGCCTACGACGACGCGACCGGCAAATGGACGGTGTCGCTGGTCGGCGGTGAAACGGTGATCGTCGACGTCGTGGTCTCCGCCGTCGGGCAGCTCTCGCGCCCGGCCCTGCCCGACATCCCGGGCCGCGAGACCTTCGCAGGCAGCAGTTTCCACTCCGCCCAGTGGAACCACGACGTTGACCTCACCGGGAAACGGGTCGCGGTGATCGGTACCGGTGCCAGCGCGATCCAATTCGTCCCCGAGATCCAGCCACGCGTGGGCAGTCTGACCGTCTTCCAGCGCACCGCGCCCTACATCATCCCGCGACCGGACCGCGAATTCGGGCGCCTGCACCACCGGATGTTCGAGAAGGTGCCCGCCACGGAGCTGGCCGAACGCGGCACCTGGTACGGCGTCGTCGAAGGGCTCAGCCTGGCCTGGGTCTACGCCCGGCCCCTGGCCCGCGCCATCCGGGCCTGGTCGAAGTGGCACATGCGCCGCCAGACCAAGGCGGTGCCGGGTTTGTTCGAGAAAGTGTGGCCCGGCTACGACGTCGGATGCAAGCGAATCCTGTTCTCCGACAGCTACCTTCCCGCGCTCACCGAGCCGAACGTGGAACTGTGCACCGAGACGATCAGCGAGATCACGCCCACCGGTGTCCGCACCGTCGACGGACGTGAGCACGCGGTGGACGTCATCATCTGGGGGACCGGGTTCAAGACCACCGAGTTCCTCGCACCCATGACGATCACCGGAGCGGGCGGCCGCACGCTCGGCCAGGAGTGGCAGGCGGGGGCGCGCGCCTACTACGGCGTCACCGTGCCCCGGTTCCCGAATCTGTTCATCATGTACGGGCCCAACACCAACACCGGTGGCGGCTCGATCATCTACTTCCTCGAGGCACAGGCGAAGTACCTCGGCCGCTACGTCGCCCATCTCGCGGCGACCGGCCGGCCCCTCGCCGTGCGCCCCGAGGTGGAGAAGGCCTACGACGCCCGCATACAGGAACTCCTGGCAGACAGTGTGTGGAGCCGGTGTTCGTCCTGGTACCGCCAGGCCGACGGCCGCATTACCACCAACTGGCCCCTGCTGGGAGTCCAATACCGCAAACAGGCGCGGTTCGATCCCGCCGATTACGAGGTGATGGTTCCATGACCAGCTACGACTACGACGTGATCGTCGTCGGCTCCGGATTCGGCGGCAGCGTGACCGCCCTGCGCCTGACCGAGAAGGGCTACCGGGTGGGTGTGCTCGAATCCGGTCGCCGCTGGAACGCCGAGGACTACCCGAAGACGAACTGGAATGTGCCCAAAGCGATCTGGGCACCACGCCTGGGGCTGACCGGCCCACAGCGCATCAGTGCGCTCGGCAAGTGCCTGGTGTTCAGCGGTTCCGGTGTCGGCGGTGGTTCGCTCATCTACGGCAACACCCTCTACGAGCCGCTGCCCGAGTTCTACCGCGACCGCGCCTGGTCCCACATCACCGACTGGAAATCCGAACTCGCCCCCTACTACGACCAGGCCAAACGGATGCTCGGCGTGGTCGAGAACCCGAAACTGGGCCCCAAGGACGACGTGCTGCTGCAGGTCGCCACCGATCTCGGGGTGGCCGAGACCTTCCACCGCACCCACGTGGGCGTGTTCTTCAACGAAGGCGCCGAAGGGGTCGAGGTCGAGGACCCCTACTTCGGTGGTGCCGGACCGCGCCGCGCGGGCTGCATCCACTGCTCGGAATGCTTCACCGGCTGCAAACACAACGCCAAGAACACCACCACCCTGAACTACCTGCACCTGGCCGAAAGCCAGGGCGCACAGGTGCATCCGCTGACGACGGTCACCTCGGTGACCCCCGACGGCACCGGCGGATACCGGGTGGAGACCGTGCGCTCCAACGGCCTGCTGCGCAAGGACCGCCGCACCTTCACCGCCGAACAGGTGGTGTTCGCGGCCGCCGCGCTCGGCACCCAGAAGCTGCTGCACACCCTGCGCCGCAATGGTGCCCTGCCCGAATTGTCTTCGCGGCTCGGTGAATTGACGCGCAGCAATTCCGAGGCGATCATCGGCGTCACCAGCAAGACCCGGCGCCACTTCGCCCAGGGTGTGGCCATCACGTCCTCGATCCACCCCGAACCTCAGACCCACGTCGAGGTCTGCACCTACGGCAAGGGGCAGAACGCGCTGTTCGTGCAGACGGTGCCGATGGTCGACGGCGGGGCATTCCGGTTCCTGCGATTGCTGCTGACCATGCTGCTGCATCCGGTGCAGTTCCTGCGGTCGCAGAACGCGCGCGGTGCCTCGGAGCGGTCGGTGATCCTGCTGGTGATGCAATCGCTGGACAACTCGCTCACCTCGTATCTGAAGGGGCGACGGCTGGTCACCAAACAGGGTGCGGGAGAACCCAATCCGGAATGGATCCCGCTCGCCCATGACATCGCCCGCCGTTACGCCGGCAAATCCGATGCCATCACGGGCAATATCGCCACCGACATCTTCAATATCCCCGCCACCGCCCACTACATCGGCGGCTGCACCATCGGCGATTCCCGCGACACCGGGGTCATCGACCCCTATCAGCGGGTGTACGGGTATCCGGGGTTACACATCGCCGACGGCAGCGCCATCACCGCCAACCTTGGCGTGAACCCGTCACTGACCATCACCGCCCAGGCCGAACGCGCCATGGCGTTCTGGCCCAACAAGGGTGAGGCCGATCCACGCCCCGAGCTCGGGACCGCCTACCGGCGCATCACCCCCGTCGCGCCGAGCCGTCCCGCCGTCCCGGCGGATGCCCCCGGCGCCCTTCGCCTGCCCGTCTGAGAGGAACCCGCATGTCCGCCGCCGACCGTCTGGCAGCACTCGAACCCGCCTGCCGCCGCGACGACGCGCTCGCCCTGTTCGACAGCCTCCCACCCGTCGCGCCCACCGACCTCACCGGCCGTTGGCACGGCCGTGAACTGGCCACCGGCCACCGGCTCGACGGCCTGCTCGCGGCCTCCGGTTGGTACGGCAAACAATTCGACGGCCCCGACAACGTTCACCCGCTGCTGTTCGCGACCCCCAAGGGCGACATCTTCCCGGTCGACCCGAAACGCATCCCCCTGGGACTGGTCGACAAGATCCCCACCGCACTCATCGAGCAGACCCGCAAACGCCTCGACCTGTTCGCGCCCACGCTGCGCACCGCCCGGCATCGCGCCCGCCTGCGGGAGATCAACCACCGGGGCACCGTCACCACCGCGATGATCTACGACCATCTGCCCATCATCGACACCTTCCGACGTGTCGACCCCACCACGGTCCTTGGCATCATGGACTACCGGCGCCTCCCCGACCCCTACTTCTTCATCCTCACCCGCGACTGACCGCGCAGGTCAGCGCGCGAACGCGACACCGGCGCCGACACCGACGACCATCGCCCCACCGACACCGCCCACAGCCTCGAGCCGTCGCGGTGACCGCGCGAACCATCCCCGCGCGGTCGCCGCGGCGACGGCCCACACACCGTCGCAGGTCATCTGGATGAGCAGGAAGATCGCGCCGAGAATCAGCATCTGCACCGGCAGCGGTCCCGCCTCGGGGGCGGTGAACTGCGGCAGGACCGCGCCGAAGAACACCGCAGTCTTCGGGTTGGTGGCACCGACGATGAACCCCTGCCGCATAGATCTCCCACCGCTGTCGGTGCTTGCGGTGAGCACCAGCTTCTTGCGGTCACGAATCGCCGTGACGCCCAGGTAGATCAGATAGAGCGCGCCGATCACCTTGACCGCCGTGAACAGGATCGTCGAGGTCATCAGCACAGCGCCGAGCCCGAGCGCCACGACGGCCAGGGGGATGACGGAACCGGCGACCGAGCCGAGAACCGACAGCAGTGCCTGTCTGCGCCCCAGCGTCAGCGCGCGCCCGATCGCGAACAGCACATTCGGGCCGGGGATCACGATGATGAGCAACGCCGCACCGGCGAAGGCGATCACATGGGGGATCGGCACCATCATCCGAACCTAACAGCGCGCAGTCCCTGACGGCGCGGATCGGGAACGACATCCGGGGGCGGACGGCCTGGTTGTGTCGCTACCGGTTTGCCGGGTATCTGCCGTTCATGGCACATTTTCGTCGCTGGGGAGCTGTCTACCTGCTGATGTTGCTGTTCATCGGCTCGTGGGGCGCGCAGTTCGTGTTCCAGCTCATCGAGTACCGCAACACTCAGCAACAGCAGGGGCAACCATTCCAGTGGTCGGGGTATTGGCCGGAGTTCCTGGCCAGCACCTTCGAGAACTGGCAGAGCGAATGGTTCCAACTGGTCTTCCAGGCCGTGCTGCTGCTCGGGGCCAAACATTGGATATTCCGCGTCGACGCCGAGAACGCCGAACGCATCGAATCCAAGATCGACGATCTGCGCGCCTATCTCGTCCCGCCCGAGCGGCAGACCGAGGTGCCCGGAGACTGACACCAGCGTGCCCGGCCCGCACCGCGGACCGGGCACGACAGGTTCATCCGCGCGGTTCGATCCGATCCCAGGCGCGGTGCTCACCCAGATCGGTGACCACCTGCGTCACGGTCTGCGGCGCCTCGGCCACCGCGACACCCGGCGCGTCGGCATCGACACCGTTGCGCTGGAGCAGACTCGCCGCCGCACCGACGGCCGCGATCGCCTTCCCGTGCCGCCACATCTCGTTGACCAGCACATCCACCCTCGGATCGATCGGCGCGCCCAACGCGATCAACCCGTCGAACTCGATCGAGCGCATCGTGGCGAACGTGCGGTCGACCTTGCGGCCCTCCACCTCGCCGCCGTGTGCGGCGACCAGCAACGGCCGCACCTTGGCCTGTTCCAGATCGGCGCACACCTGCTGCACCGCCCCACCGGCACTGGTCTCGTCCACCAGCACCGCCACGGTCCGCCCGTCGACCGGGAACGCCCCGCGCTTCTGCGACAACGCCGGACTCGGCGCCAGATCGACGGTGTTGGCCGTCGGCGCGGGCACATCGACACCGAGCTGATTCGCCACATACCCGGCCAGCTGTTCGTCGACATTGACCAGCATCTGCACCGCGCGCTCGCGCACCGTCACCGACGTGCACTTGCCCAGTTCGAACGAGAAGGCATCGGCCAGGCGGTGCTGCTCACCGGCGGTGAGGCTGCGATAGAACATGCGCGGCTGGGAGAAATGATCGGCGAACGACACCTGCGCCTTGTCGGTGTTCGCCGAGGTGCGCAGCTTCGCCTGCGGCGGCGGAATCGGGGTCGGCGATTCGACATACGCCTCACCGGCGAAACTGGCCGCGTACGGGCACCCGCCGTCGAGCGAATTCGGTTTGTAGGGTGCCAGGCCGGTGTGCACCGCGGTCTGGTGCATGCCGTCGCGGAACATGTCGTTGACAGCGGTGTGGGGGGTATTGATCGGCAACTGCGCGAAATTCGGTCCGCCGAGCCTGCTGAGCTGGGTGTCGAGGTAGGAGAACAACCGGCCCTGCAACAGCGGGTCGTCGGTGACCTCGATACCGGGCACCAGATGACTCGGGCAGAACGCCACCTGTTCGGTCTCGGCGAAGAAATTCACCGGATTCGCCGTCAGCCGCAAGGTGCCGATCACCTGCACCGGCACCAATTCCTCCGGCACGAGCTTGGTCGGATCGAGCAGATCGATATCCTCGAACACCTGCTCGGGGGTGTCGGGAAAGACCTGGACACCCAGATCCCACTCCGGGAAATAGCCCGCCTCGATGGCGTCCGCCAGATCGCGGCGATGGAAATCGGGGTCGAATCCGGCGGTGAGCTGCGTTTCCTCCCACAGCATCGAATGCACACCCAGGCGCGGCTTCCAATGGAACTTCACCAGGCTCGTGGCACCGTCGGCGGCGACCAACCGGAAGGTGTGGACACCGAATCCCTCCATCATCCGCAGCGACCGCGGCAACCCACGGTCGGACATATTCCAGAAGGTGTGCGCGGTGGCCTCGGTGTGCAGGGAGACGAAATCCCAGAATGTGTCGTGCGCGGATTGTGCCTGCGGGATCTCCCGGTCCGGATGCGGTTTGGCCGCGTGCACCACATCGGGAAACTTGATCGCCTCCTGGATGAAGAACACCGGAATGTTGTTGCCGACGAGGTCGTATACGCCTTCCTCGGTGTAGAACTTCGTCGCGAAACCGCGCGTATCGCGCACGGTGTCGGCCGAACCGCGCGAACCGAGCACCGTGGAGAATCGCACGAACACCGGCGTGCGAACGTCGGCGGCGAGGAATTTGGCCCGGGTCAGCGAGGCGGCGGCACCGTTGGACACGAAGACACCGTGCGCACCGACACCACGCGCGTGCACGGCCCGCTCCGGAATGCGTTCGTGGTCGAAATGGGTGATCTTCTCGCGCAGGTGGAAATCCTGCAGCAGCACCGGACCACGAGGTCCGGCTTTGAGCTGATGATCGGTATCGGCTTGGCGCAGCCCTTGCGGAGTGGTGAGCGCGTCACCCTGCTGGGCCCGGATATTCGCCTCACCCGCAATGGGTGCGCCGGTGGGACTGCGCAGCTCCGGCCCCTGTTGGTCCGGTTTCGGACCGGGCGGCTCGCACTGCCCGCCGTCTTCGTCCGGCGGCACCGGCGGGCGCGTGAACTCCGGGGGAATGTGCTGCTGCTCTGTCATCTATGCGCAACCCTTCTGTCCTGGATCGACGTGCTCGCATCGGGAAAACACCTACTGGCGGATACCGCCTCGAGGAGTCGGCAAACCACACGATTGGGCTGTCGGATCGGGGGTACGCGCAGACCAGCGGATCCCATCGAAAGGACGGCCCGGCCATGAACGATGCCGCTCTCCCTCATCATCACAAATTTCCCGACACCGAACGCACTACCCGCTCGCATGTCGGCGAATCCATCGAAGACGCTTGGAACTGGCCCGGGTTGATCCTGATCGGCGTCGGCGTCGTGTTGTTGGCGCTCACCCTCACCGCAGCCGGATACGGCTTCGAAGGTTGGGCCGTGATCGCCGGAATTCTGTGCGTGGTGTGCCTGCTCGGCGGCGTGGGTATCGTGCTCGCCGAACACCGCCGGATCAAAGCCCACGAAGGGTTGCGATTACGCGACCCGTGCGGGCACTGACCTGTTTGCCGATGCCGATGGGAGGTAGTCCGATCGGAGACCCCGTTCCCGGCGAGGAGGACTTCGATCATGGGATTTCCCGAACAGCAGCAGCAGGTTCCCGGCATCCAATCGAAAATGGACCCCGTGCCCGATTGTGGGGAGAACAGTTACCAGGGATCGGGCAAATTGACGGGCAAAGCCGCTGTCGTCACCGGTGCCGACAGCGGAATCGGCCGTGCGGTCGCCATCGCGTACGCCCGTGAAGGCGCCGATGTCCTCATTTCCTATCTCGACGAACACGACGACGCGAAAGAAGTAGCCGACCTGGTGACCAAGGCCGGCCGCCGTGCCGTGCTGATGGCCGGTGACCTGTCGGACGCCGCGCACTGCCGTGCGGTGATCGACAAGGCCGTCGAGGAATTCGGTCGAGTCGATGTGTTGGTGAGCAATGCCGCCTTCCAGATGTCGCACGACGACATCACCGAGATCAGCGACGAGGAATTCGCCTACACGTTCGCCCTCAATGTCGGTGCCTACTTCCACCTGGTGAAGGCGGCGCTGCCCCATATGGGTCCCGGTTCGTCGATCATCGGCAGCTCGTCGGTGAACTCCGACATGCCCTCCCCGACGCTGGCACCGTATGCCGCCACCAAGGCCGCCATCGCGAATTTCTCGGCCAGCCTGGCGCAGATGCTGGGGGAGAAGGGAATCCGGGTCAACAGCGTGGCTCCGGGCCCGATCTGGACACCGCTGATCCCGTCGACCTTCCCCACGGAGAAGGTGAGCAAGTTCGGTGACGACACCCCACTCGGCCGGGCCGGCCAACCCGCGGAGCTGGCCCCCGCCTATGTGCTGCTCGCCGCCGACGACGGCAGCTACATCTCCGGCGCCCGCCTCGCTGTCACCGGCGGACGCCCGATCCTCTGACCCCTCGCCCGGCCTACCGGTGGCTCACTGGTAGGCCGGGTACTGGTTCGCTCGCAACAATCGGGCCAGATGCGCGGCATTACGCGCCATCGCCGCCGTGGTCGTGCGCACCGCCTCCGGGGTGTCGGGCAGATCCTTGAAGTCGGTGCCGCCCATCGCTTCCCCGTTCCAGTAGGTGCAGCCCTGCGCCGGAATGGTGAATCCGATGTCGTCGAGAGCCTGGAAGGTGTCGGCCACGATCTTGTGCGCACCGTCCTCGTTCCCGACGACGGCCGCGATCCCGACCTTGCCCAGCATGACGGGCCTGCCCGCGTCGTCGGTGTCGGACAGCTCGGCATCCAGACGTTCCAGCGCGCGCTGGGCCACCGAGGACAGATGACCCAACCAGGTGGGCGTCGCGATCAGCACGATATCGGCGTCGATGATGCGGCGCCGGATCTGCGGCCACTCGTCGCCCTCGCCCTCGTCGGCACTCACCCCCGGTCGCACCTCGAAATCGGCGATACGCACCGTCGACCCGGCCACATCGTTGGCGGCCAGCTCGGCCAGCACCTGGTCGGCCATGAGCTGACTGCTGGATTCGGCGGGCGACGGCTTCAACGTGCAGACCAGCGCCACTGCGCGCAACTGTTCGGCGGCCACGACAACACTTCCTCTCGCTCGATGATCAGGACTGGCGGACAACCCGGATGTTGTGCAGCTGCGGATCGCTGGCATCGGGCACATTCATCCCCGCCTCGACACCGGAACGCAGGTACTCCACGACCGTGTCACCGATCCGCTCACCCGGCACGATCGCGGGAATGCCCGGCGGGTACGGCGTGAGCTGTTCGGCCGCGATCCGGCCCGGCGCCTTGTCGATGGGCACCATCTCGGTGGGGGCGAAGAAGGCATCACGCGGCAGCATCACCGTGTCGAGCTGCAGATCCTGCGGGGACGGCAGCGTGATGTGGTGCGGTGCGGGGTTCAGACCGGCCCGGCGCCACAGCGCGAGCGCGTCGATGAGTGCCTCCGCGGAGGTGTCGTCGTCGGCCATCGACATCGTCGCCAGAATCCGGCGGTGATCGCTGAGGCCCACATCGAGGTGGTGATGCTCGCGCAACCAGTCCGCCGCCTCGTACCCGGTGGCGCCGGTCTCGGAGACATCGACGAGCACCTGCAGCAGATCCAGATCGTGCGAGGCCTCCACGCCGAGCAGCTCGTCGTGCATCACCGTCAGGCCGCTGATCCGGTCGATCTCGGCGCGGGTGCGTTTGGCCAGGTCGAGTGCCTGCCCCAGTAGGTCGTGCCCGAATTCGACCATCTGCCTTCGCCATCCGTCGAGCGCGGCGTAGATCAAGACGTTCGGGCTGGTGGTCATCAGCAGATCCGCGCAGCGGCGCAAACGGCCGGGATCCACGAGATCGCCCTGCAGGTGGAACACCGAACCCTGTTCGAAACCCATGCCCATCTTGTGCACGCTCACCACGCACACATCGGCGCCCACATCCATCGCCCACGTGGGCAATTCGGGATGGAACGGTAGGTGCGCGCCCCAAGCCTCGTCGACGATGACCGGTTTGCCGCGCGCATGGCACACCTCGGTGATGCCACGCAGATCCGCGCAGGTGCCATACGGACTCGGGCACACGATCACCGCGCCCGCCGCGTCCGGATGCTCCTGCCACGCCTGTTCCACCTGCTCCGGTGACGGCGGATGGGAGAAGTGGCGTTCGGCATCCCAGCGCGGGCTGATCCAATGCGGCTGGACGCCGGAGAAGATCAGGCCGGCGACGATCGACTTGTGGCTGTCGCGCGCCACCAGCAGGCCGCCGTCGTTGCCGCCCGCCACCGCCATCATCGCGGCCTTGACCGACAGCGAGCTGCCGCAGGTGGAGAAGAACGCCGTCTCGGCGCCGACGGCGTCGGCCATCAGGTCCTCGGCCTCGGTGAGGTAGCCGTTGCGTGCGAGCCGGTCGTCGAGTCCGCCGTTGGCCAGCAGATCGGCGGCGAAGGCATCGGCACCGAGCGCCGCGAGAACCCGGTCGTCCACCCCGCGACCCTGTCGGTGCCCGGGCGGGGTGAACCCGTACCGGTGTTTGTTGCGGTAGTCGGCGACCGCGGCGACGAGCGGGGCTGTGCTGTGGTCCATGCCGGGGTAATAGCCGATCGGTTGCGGCCGAAACGACGCTGTGTAGGTGCCCCGGCACGGGGTACCTGCCCGACGACCGGCGTTTCCGACCCCGTGAGGAGGCTGCGATGACCACCCCGATGTGGACCAGCCCACCCATTCCCGAACCGCGAGACCCGATTCCGCCCACCCCCGATCCGGCACCACCGCCGGATCCCGGTCGACCGCCGCCGCCACCGGAGCCGGGCCACCCGCTGCCCGGTGACCCACCACCCGGACCGGGCCCCGGACAGCCACCACCCCCGGATGTTCCCGACCCGTTTCCCCCGATTCCGACACCGGGGGAGCCACTGCCCGAACCGGGCGCGGCGGCGCCGTGTTGAGCGCCGCGCCGGGTGAGCGGACGCGATCGGGCACTGTGTGCGTACCCGGGTCCCGGTCGCGAGATACTTCAGGGATGAAGCACAGTGAGGGTCTATCGACGGGCGGTGCGCAGTCACTGCGGCGCGTGCTCGGCGAGGGCAGGGCGCAGGACGCGGGCGGATTCAAGTTCTGGTTCGCCGACCAGCGCTGGGAGTGGTCCGACGAGGTCGCCCGCATCCACGGATACGAGCCGGGCACCGTCCACCCCACGACCGCACTGTTGTTGTCGCACAAGCACCCCGACGACCGCGCCCACGTCGCCACCATGATCGAGAAGTCGGTCACCGAGGGCGAACCGTTCTGCAGTACCCACCGCATCCTCGACACCGCAGGCGTCGTGCACGACGTGATCGTCGTGGCCGATCAGATGGTCGACGACGCGGGCAGCGTCATCGGCACCACCGGCTACTACATCGATGTCACCGACACCCTCGAGCGGCGCCGCAAGGAAACCCTCGACGACGAACTGCCGAGTCTCTACGCCGCCCGAGCCGTGATCGAACAGGCCAAGGGCGCGGTGATGCTCGTCTACGGGATCAGCGCCGAGCAGGCATTCGACGTACTCACCTGGCGCTCACAGGAGACCAACACCAAGCTCCGTGCGCTGGCCGGGCGCCTGGTCGCCGAACTCGGTTCGCTCACCGATGTGTCCGGCGTTCTGCGCACCCGCTTCGATCATCTGCTGCTCACCGTCCACGAACGGGCCGAACAGCGCGAGAAGGGCACGGACTAGACGACGTCACGGTCGGGTAACCTGCGACCACGACAGGCAACACAGGGAGGCGGCATGCGAGCGGAGGATCGCGAGACCGCGCCCCGGTCGACAACGGTCGGGTTTCAGGTACCGGCGGAGCTCGAGCAGCTCACCATGGTCCACGCGCTGGCCGAAACAGTCCTGCTGGTAGGCGGTTTCGCGCTCGACGAGGTCACTGATCTGCTGCTGGCGCTCGACGAGGTGGTGACCGCCCTCGTCCTCGCCGCCGCACCGGAGGCCCTGATCGATTGCGCGTTCACCGGTGGCGGCGGGGCACTCGGAGCGCGGGTCTCGACCGTCGCGCGCAGCGACGAAGCGATCGACGAGGATGCCTTCGGCTGGCATGTCGTGGCCACCCTCACCGACGCGCTGCGCACCGAATACGGCCCGTTCGACGCGGCCCGCAACGGCTATCCGACCACCGTCGAATTCGGCTGGATCCGCCGCTCGCACGGGCCGGTCGGGGGGTGATGCGGACACCGGGATCGAAAGCGTAGGCTTATTTCGCATACAGATCGGGTAATCCAGAAGCATCCGACCCCACGGAATCGGAGGCACATGTGATGACGACTGCTCAAGCGACAACAGCCAACGACTCGACCGTCCGACGCTCCCACTCAAAAGGTGACAGCTACGACAACATCGAACCGTGGTTCGAGAAGCTGCAGGCACTTTCCCCGAACGACCCCCAGCGTGAACCCCTCCGCGAAGAGGTGATCAGGCTGTGCCTTCCCCTGGCCGACCATATCGCCCGCAAATTCGCCGGGCGCGGTGAACTCTTCGACGACCTCGAGCAGACCGCCCGCGTAGGGCTGGTGCTCGCGGTCGACCGTTATGACGTCAGCCGCGGCTCCTCGTTCCTTTCCTTCGCGATCCCCACCATCATGGGCGAGGTTCGCAGGCATTTCCGCGACCACACCTGGGCGGTGCGCGTCCCGCGCAGGCTCAAGGAGATCCAGCTGCGGATCGGTCCGGCCACCGAGGAACTGTCGCAGCGACTGGGCCGCGTGCCCAACGCCCGCGAGCTCGCCGACGAACTCGAGGTCGAACTGGTCGAGGTCACCCGCGCGCTGGTCGCGGGCAACGGCTACCAGACCAACTCCATCGACGGGGTCACCCAGGACGACCGCGACAACTCCTCGCAGCCGATCACCGAGACCCTCGGCGCCGAGGAACACTGCTACGAGCTCACCGAGGACGCGATGGCGGTGCGCCCGCTGATCGCGGCTCTGCCCGAGGAAGAACGCGACGTGCTCATCATGCGGTTCTTCGAGTGCAAGACCCAGAACCAGATCGCCGAGCACCTCGGCGTCTCCCAGATGCAGGTGTCTCGCATCCTGTCGCGCACCTTGAGCTCGCTGCGCGAACAGGCGCTCACGGAGCAGACACCTGTGCCGTGACAGCAGCGGCCGAGCGTGCCAGAATTGCCTTAGGTTGAGACTTCCAGCCGACCCCGGTCTTTGTGCTATCCACACCCGGAACGTCGGTTGCGCGGTGGCATGAAACCGGAATCCCCTGTCGTCCAGGAGGTTCTATGTCTGTCGTCACGGATCCGCGACGCTCGAGCAGGTTGCGTTGGTACCGCGGCTCCGCGGCGCACGACGAAGCCCTGCTTCGCGTCGATCCCGGCAGACAAGGCTGCTGGGTACTGCGGGCGGGCAGCGAACTGGACGCGGCCCGGCAGCCGCAATTCTGCGCACTGCTCGACCGGGCGGTGCGATCGGGAGCCCGAGTGGTGGTGCTCGACCTGCGCGGCACCGATTTCCTCAGTATCCGGCTGGCCGCGCTGCTCGGACCGGCGAAAGCCAATGCCTGGAAACACGGGGTCGAGCTGCGACTGCTCGTCGGTGGGCTGGAGGTGGAACGCGCGCTCGAGCTGGCGGGCGTGCGGCCGTTGTTCCGTCACTACAGCTGTGTCGACGATGCCTCCGACCACCCCGTCGATGTTTGACCGGCCGACCGGCGGGTAGGCGCAGTGGGATCGACCCACCCGTTACCACCCGACATCGGTGAGGAGGCTACGTCGTGGCTTCGAGCGAGCGGACCGTCGCGGATTCGGCCCACGCGACCTCGACCCACCTGCGGATCGACGCCGACCTCGGACAACTGGTCATGGTGCGGGCCGTCGCCGAGACGGCCGCCCACCTGGCCGGGTTCACGCCCGACGAAATCGCCGATATCCGGGTCGCGGTCGACGAAGCGGCGACCAGCCTGATCCTCGCCGCCGTGCCCGACACCCGCCTGCACTGCGATGTCAACGCCGACGGTTTCCGCCTGCGGATCGCCGTGCAGGCACTGTGCGGGGAGCCCGACCCGGTCGACGAGAACGCCTTCGGCTGGAACGTGCTACACAGCATCACCGATCACCTGAGCACCGGCTCGGACCGCGATCGCGGTGAGCTCGACGGGTTCCCGGTCACCATCACCTTCACCCGGGTACGGCGGGTGCCCGCAATTCACTGAGCAGTGAACTGCGCCCGGCTCGCCAGCACTCGAGCACCTGATCGGCGAAACGGTCTTCGAGCAGGTCGGTGGCCTGGATCCCGAAAACGATGCTCGCCGCCGAATCGGGTTCGGTGCGCAGCAATTCGGCGATCACATCGCGCCGCATCACCTGCTCGTGTACGGCGTCGGCTTCGACGTGCTCGGTGTAGAAGCCGATGCAGGCGGGGTGGGGGAGCAGGGTGCGGGCCAGCTCGGCCAGGCGGGCCGACGCCGGTGAGGACGTGATCTCGTTGGCCGCGAAATGGCCGACCGACGCGGCACGCAGACCACGGTGCAGACCGAACAGCGACATCATGTTCACCAGCACCAGCATGGGAGCGGGCACCTCGTCGAGATAGTGCAGATAGCCGGGTTCCAGACCGGCGCCCGCGAGCAGATCCGCGTAGAGGCGCGCGTGCACACGGTCGCCGTGGCCGCTACCGTATTCGTCGAATTCGACAGCGACCAGCGCGGCTTTCGCCTGCCCACGCAGGCGTGGGATCACCCAGGCGTAGGGGTCGGCCTCGATGTGGTGATAGATCGAGCGGTGCACGAAGTACTCGCGCAACTGCTCGGCAGTGCCCTGCTCGGCGAGGTAGGCCGCGATACCGCCGGGCGCCGACGGCTCGAGCAACCGGTCGAGTTCGGCGTCCACGTCGTCGCCGCCGGGCACATCGGCCCGCATGGCAGCGAGGAACCGCTGTTCGAGACCTCGGCGCAGGCCCAACAGCCCCGGATCCCACTCCCAGTCCTCGTCCACACCGGCGAAACCTTGGTAGTGCAGTTCGTAGCAGGTGTGCAACGCCAGCGCGGCGTCCTCACCGTAGGGATCGGTGCCGGGGTCCGGCGGAACAGCCGAACCCGGTGCGTGCGTGAGCGTTTCGACCAGGGCGGCCGACAATTCGCCGCGGGGCGCAGGCAGGGCGCGCCCGAGGGTGACAGTGCTGGTCATCAGGTGCTGCTTTCGTTGTTACGTCGGCGGCGGCGCCGGTGGCTGGTATCGCACAGCGGGTAGGTGGCCGAGCGCTTGCACAGGCACAGCGCGACCTGGAAACGGTCACAGTGCAGCACTGTTCCCTCACGGGTCACCAGGTCGACCGGGCCTTCGATCAGGGCCGGCCCGTCGGTGAGGACTACCCGCCTGCGGTCAGGCGGGCTCCCCGACGGCGGGGCAGTAGTTTCGTTCGACACGGATCACCACCAATTCCTCGTCACGCTGGTCCTTCGCGATCAAGCCACGCGCCGCCAACCGCCGCGCCCGCGACCGCAACACCGGTCCGAACGGCACCTTGTCCACGGCCACCACCTGCGCCTCGGCGCCGCCCGCCCGCAACTGGTCCAGGCTGCGGTCGGGGTCGCTGATCGCCGAGTGCACGATCAGGCCGACCCCGTTGTCGGTGAGCAGATCAGGCAGCGTCGTGCACAGCCGGTCCAGCACGCTGCGCCCGGTGGGGCCCGCGTCCCAGGCCAGCGCCCGGCCGCGGCCGACTTCGCGCTCGGCGGGCACGTACGGTGGGTTCGCCAGCACCACGTCGAAGCGCGGCAGTCGCGCCGCGGCCGAGAAGTCACCGTGCAGCAACTGCACGGCCACGCCGCGCAAGCGGCAGTTCAGCCAGGTCGAGATCAGCGCCCGTCGCGACAGGTCGACGGCCGTCACACTCGCGGCCCCCGCTTTCGCCGCGGCCAGCGTGACGACGCCGGTGCCCGCGCACAGTTCGAGTACCCGGCCGTTGCGCAGGTGGGGGACCGCGCGCAGCGCCTCGGCAAGCATCCATGTATCGGCCTGGGGTCGGTACACACCCGGCGCCCGGAGAATCATCATTTCTGCGCCTTCACCCGCCGGTGCTCGGCCACGACCAGCGTGGTCCCCGCGAGCAGGCAGGCCGCGCAGGCCACGCCGCCGATGATCGCCCAACCGCCGAATCCGTAGCCGGCGGCGGTGAGGGTGATGCCGAGCAGTGCCAATCCGACCCCGATCAAGATCAGGCCAGGCCAGTTCCTCGTGTCCTCGATAGATTCGCCCGCGTGCGGCCTGATGGTGCGTGAGTCATCCGGGAACTCGTGGTCTGGCTGGTTCATCGAGCGCATCCTTTCGCAGGGACAACACAGTCCTGAGGGCCGAATGCCCCGTCGGCAGGGAACCAATCAGCAACCGATGAGGGCCTGCTCACATCGGCCGCCGAACTACGAGATGATGACTTCGATCATGAAGCGCACGGCCGCTTCGCACCGCGATTCGGGCAAACTCGTCACCGGACGCCGGTGCGATCGGCGGCGCCGAGCGGCTGCGGGGGGAGCGGTGTCGTGCACCGCTCAGGAGTGCAGGGTCGGCGCGTAGACGAGTTCCTGGGTGTTGCCGTCGAGGGTGCGGCTCTCGAGCAGTTCGAGGTCGAAGTCGGCGGCGTTCTGGAAGATGGGTCGCTGCCCGGTCTTGCCGGTGATGACCGGGAACACCGTCACCTGCACCCGGTCGACCAAGCCCGCTGCCATCAGCGTCCGGTTCAGCGAGAGGCTGCCGTGCGAGCGCAGCGGGATGTCGGATTCGGCTTTGAGCCGGGCGACGATATCGACGGCATCGCCCGCGGCGACGTTCGCGTCGTGCCAGTCGAGAGGTTCGCGCAGCGTGCTCGACACCACGGTCAGCGGCATGTTCATCATCCGGACGACCCACGGGTCGAAGATCTCCGGGTTCTCCGAGGCCCCGGCCACCAGTTCGGTGAACTCGCGATAGGTGTTGGCGCCGAAGATCATCCGCTGCTCGTCGCGGTAGAGGTCGAGGCGGTGATCGAGCAGTTCTGGGCCCTGTTTGCCCCAGTATCCGCCCCAGTCGCCGTTGGTGGAGGCGAAGCCGTCCAGGGTGGAGAACACGTCGTAGGTGTAGGTGGCGCTCATGGTGGGCTCCTCGGGTCGTGTCGGCTTTATCAATGCAGACGGCAGCCGGACGCCGAACTCATCGCACGAAATCCCTTCCCTCGCTGACTATTGCAGACTAAAGTCTGCTGCGATAGCAGAAACAGCGGAAGGTGTCAGATCATGTCGGCAGTCAAGCAGCAGGTCCTCGAACTCGGTGGGGCGTTCATGATGTCGCGCGAGGCGCGCCAGTTCGGGA
The DNA here is from genome assembly GCF_013839555.1 of Nocardia sp. GTS18. Lineage (NCBI taxonomy): Bacteria > Bacillati > Actinomycetota > Actinomycetes > Mycobacteriales > Nocardiaceae > Nocardia > Nocardia sp. GTS18. The sequence goes on from NZ_JACBIU010000004.1 coordinate 181,890, forward strand.
CCGATGTCGGGGTGCCCGGATTCCACGGCCCCTACACGCGCGGCCGCGGCGGGGTGCTCGGGGAGGTCGACGCCGATGTCGTGATCGGCGCGTTCGGCTTCTTCGAACCCGAATGTATCCGTGCCGCATGGAAATCCGTTCCCCTGCCCGCTGCAGAAGCGGCCACCGGCTATCTCGCCGCCTGCCACGAATTCGGCCGCCGCAGACTCGCCGGCTTCGACCGATCCGAACGTCTCGCCGAACTGCTCGGCAAGGTCGCCGATGCGGCCGAGCCCACTGCCGTTCCCCTGTTCGCGGGCTGGCGGGCCATGCCACTGCCCGACGACGGTCGCGCGGCGGTCCTGCAGCTCACCCACGTCCTGCGTGAACTGCGGGGCGGCCTGCACCTGGTCGCCGTCCTCGCCCAGGGCCTCACCCCGCTGCAGGCCGTCCTGATCGCCGGTTCCCCGATCGCCGACGGCCCCACTCATGCGCAGCGGCTCGGCTGGACCGAACCCTTCGAGCCGATCACCGACGACATGCGGCAGCGCTGGGCGGCGGCCGAGAAGCTCACCGACGAACTGGTTTCCCCGTTCTTCGCGGTCCTCACCGAGGCCGAGAGTGCCGAGCTGGCCACCCTGATGGGTGAGGCGCACCGAGTCGCGTTGTCGCGCTAGTTGCTCGAAGCCCGTGTGCGGCGGCCCACACGGGCTTTGTCATGTCTCGCGGCTGCCCGGGGCAACGGGTTCACTCGCGCTGGCGCAATCCGGCGACGATGAGCTCGACGACGCGCCGCGCGTCATAGCGCTGGTCGTTTTCGGCGCCGATGCACACATTGCCGATGCCGCGCAGCAACAGGTAGGGGTCGATGTCGGTGCGGATCTCACCGGCCGCCGCGGCGGCATCGAGCAACTCGCCGCACGCGGGCAGCAGCCGGTCGAGGAAATTGGCGTGCAGGGCCTGGAAGGTCGGGTCGTCGGACTGCAATGCCGCGGCGAGACCGTGCTTGGTGACGAGGAAGTCGGTGAACAGCTCGATCCACCTGGTCAACGCGTCATAGGGCTCGGTGTTCGCCAGCAGCTGCGGTGCGGCCTGTGCGCAGGCCTCGACCTGATGTCGATAGACCGCGACGATGAGGTCGGCTCGGGTCGGGAAGTGCCGATAGATCGTGCCGACCCCGACCCCGGCCGCGGCGGCGATCTCGCGCACCGGGGCGTCGACTCCGGAGGCGACGAAGGTCGCGGCGGCCGCGTCGAGCAGGGATCGTTCGTTCCGCTCGGCATCGGCGCGCTTGCGCGGAGTCTTCGCCGTTCCGGTGTCCTTGCCTGCCACTTGGCGTTCCCTCCATCGAATCGCTTGAAAAACGGAACACTGTTCCGTATGTTGGTTATCGGAACAGTGTTCCGCTTCTTGCAGGATACCTCCGGGAGAGGAAAACCCATGCAGTACCGCACCTTGGGCCGCACCGGCGTGCAGGTCAGCACCCTGGCGCTCGGCGCAATGAACTTCGGCCGGATCGGCAACACCGGCCAGGACGAGGCCACCGCGATCATCGATGCCGCGATCGAGGCCGGGATCAACCTGATCGACACCGCCGACGCCTACAGCGACGGCCGATCCGAGGAAATGGTCGGTAAGGCCATCGCCGGTCGCCGCGACGACCTGGTCATCGCGACCAAGGCCTACCTGCCCATGGGCGAGGACCCCAACCGTCGGGGAAGCTCACGCCGCTGGCTGGTGACCGCGCTGGAAGACAGCCTGCGCCGCCTCGACGTCGATCACGTGGACCTCTATCAGATCCACCGGTGGGATCCGAACACCAGCGACGAGGAGACGCTCTCGGCACTCACCGACCTGCAGCGGGCCGGGAAGATCCGCTATTTCGGCTCCTCGACCTTCCCCGCCTACCGCATTGTGCAGGCACAATGGTCTGCCCGCGAGCATCACCTCAGCCGCTACGTCACCGAACAACCCTGCTATTCGATCCTGCAACGCGGTATCGAATCCCATGTGCTTCCGGTGACCGAGGAATACGGCCTCGGTGTGCTCGCCTGGAGCCCGCTGGCCTCGGGTTGGTTGTCGGGCGCCATCCGCGCCGGCCGCGAGATAACCACCAACCGTTCCGGTTTCATGCCCCATCGTTTCGATCTCGATGTGCCCGCCAACCGGGCCAAACTCGAGGCTGTCGAGCAGCTGGCGAAGGTCGCCGACCGGGCCGGGTTGACCATGATTCAACTGGCGCTCGGATTCGTCACCGCCCACCGGGCGGTGACCAGCGCGATCATCGGCCCGCGAACCATGGAGCACCTGCATTCGCAGCTCGCTGCCGCCGATACCGTCCTGCCGGCCGAAGTCCTCGACGAGATCGACGAAATCGTGTCTCCGGGAGTCGATCTCGCGGCCGAGGAGAAGTACGACACGCCACCGTCGATCCTCGACGCCACCCTGCGGCGTCGCTGACCACCCCGCTCGACCTCGACCGCCATCCCCGCCGCAGCGAAATGGGGGTGCCGACAGACAACGGCGGGCAGTAGATTTCCGCTGTGACACAACAAACCTGGGTTCCTGAGGCGCAGAACCCGCAGGCCTACCTCGACGGCGACTCCATCATCCAACTCGACGACGATGCGGTGACTGCCATCGTGCGCGACCTGCGGCGAAACGCCCCCGACGACGTCGACTTCGCCCGCGCGGCCTTCGACTGGGTCCGCGACGAAGTCGACCACTCCTACGACGTCCAGGACCCCCGGGTGACCCTGACCGCCGGGGAGGTCGCCCGCGAACGAGTCGGCCTCTGCTACGCGAAATCCCACCTCCTCACCGCCATCCTGCGCAGCGGGGGCATCCCCACCGGGCTGTGCTACCAAAAGCTCGCGGACAACGACGGCCACGTTCTCCACGGCCTGGTCGCCGTCTACCTCGAGGGTGGTTGGCACCGTCAGGACCCCCGGGGCAACAAGGAGGGCATCACCGCCGAGTTCTCCCTCACCGAGGAACGACTGGCCTGGCCCGTCGATCCGACGCTCGGCGAGATCGACTACCCGCAGGTGTTCGTCAGTCCTGTGCCATCCGTGGTGAAAACCCTGGGCGAGGCGAAGCAGGAGTCGATCCTCGACGTCACCCTGCCGACCTCCTTGGAGGATCAGTCCATTCACTGACCCCGGTGGCGGCCCGCACTGCGCGCATCGATGCATCCAGTGCAAGAAGGCCGCCACCGTCCCGGTTCGATCTCAGGGAAGCACAATGCCGGTGTTCGTCAACCCTGGCGGATCTATTCGGATTCGCTTCTCGAACCAGTGGTCCGCCAGCGGATCGTCGCCATAAGCCGCAATTTCGGCGTATCCGCGCGCGGCATACAGCCTGCGGGCCTCGACCAGATCTTCACGCGTATTGAGCCGGATCCTGTGCGCGCCGAGACGGCGAGCAGTGTCCTCGGCAGCGCCCTCTCCGCGCGCATCCGGGCGCACGAACATCCGCGTGAGCTCCATCGTGCGGGTATCGAGGCACCGCAAGCCGACACAACCGGCGGGCTCACCACGTCGGCGTGCGAGAAGCAGCAATCCCGTCGGTGGTCGCAGGTCGTCGCTGTCGTGGCCCTGCGCGAGGTGCCTGTCGATTTCCGCGTCGTCGGTGGGTCGCCGGTAGTACCGCGTGATCATTTCGGCCAGAAACTGGCGAAGCAGAGCAGCCCCTTCGGGCGATCGAGGTTCGGCAGTTTCGATGGCCCATTCGCCCTGATCTGCGCAGCGGTACTCTCGCTCAGGGGCATTCGGCTCGTCCGCGCCTGCCAACGTCATGAAGGCTCCCTACCCGGAGTCGCCACGTGCGGCTTCGGTTCGCCACCGGGCGCGCAGTACGCCGTCGCTGTCCGGCAGGACGGCGGCGAACAAGGGGAATCGCTCGTCCATGTCCACGGACAGCGCGGTCGCCGCCCGTGCGCGGGCGACCCGGGCTGCGAGCTCGGCGAACCCGGTGTCGTCGGCGATCGTGCTGCTGATTCGTCCGTGTTCGTCCTCCCAGATCAATTCGATCAGACCTTCTGCAGGGAGGCCCACGAGGACTTCCTCGACATTGCCGGACAGGTCCGGCCAGACGGTGAGTCGAGAACGCGGGGTGAGTTCGGCGCGCACCGCGTCGATCGTGCCGTCGGTGATGCGGTGCCAACGGGACGCGCCGACGACGTATCCCTCTTCCAGGATGGAAGCCCTATCCGTGGCCAGATGCCGACGAAGCTGGGTCCAGAAAGTGTCGTCGGCCGGTCGCTGCTCACCGGGTTCGTCGTCGAGAACCGCATCGTAGGGCGACGCCGTGAGCCGCTCGGCGAACAGCCCGAGTGTGTGTGTATGCGACAGCGCCCTTTCACAGGCGTGATCGGCTCCGATGTATACGTACTGGTCCCACCCGACGTGGACCGTGAACACGTCTTCCACTTCCAAGCGGCACCAGGCGCCGTTCTCGCGAAGCATCGCGCGAACCAACTCCAGGCCGACTGCTATCGACACCTCCGCGCCGTCGTGGAATCCGGCGAGGTCGGGTGGGAAGAGCCCGGCCAGACCATGGCCGTCGACAGCGGCGATCTGCGGTTCCCGGATCGCCAGCTGGTCGACACCGGCATCCTCGGCGAAGGCGGCTACTGCCCGCAGATAGGCGGATTCGACCACATCGTGGTCGCTGTCCGTGTCCTCGGCGCCGAGATAGCGGCCGTGCTCGTCTCTATCGTCGGGGTCGTACTTGCTGACCCGGTAGGTGTAGAACACTTCACCGCCCAGCCCGAACCGGGGCCGACCCGCCGATGGCCCGACTGTCGGCGACTGCCCTGCCGACCAGCACCAACTCGGCCCCGGTCAGTGCCGCGATCATGATCGCCTCGCCGAGGTTCCCCAGCGGGGGATATGCCGCGGCCGCGCCGGAAGCCGCGACCAGCAAGACGATGCCGATCAGGGGGAAACGCAACCGCTCGTCGCGCCACAACGACACCGTCGCGGCGAACAGCACGGCGGAGACCAGGAGCGCGGGGATCGGTATCGCCGGTTGTTCCGAGCCGTAGCGCAGGGTGTCGGCGAATGTCCGTGGCACGAGCCGCACATGAGCCAACTCACCGAACACACCCCACACCACCAGTACTCCGGTGAGGACGAACGCGGCACGTCGCCACCAGCCCCCGGCACCCACCCGGTCGACGGCCCACAACACCAGCAGCGGCGTGAGCAGCGCGTGACCGATGAACCGGCCGACACTCAGCCCGTGCAGCACCGCTCCTTCACCGATCAGCACACCGAGCCCGAAAACGGTCGAATCATAAGCGATTCCGACACCGACCACGCCGAGTACGAGCACGCGCATTCGTCGCGCAGCCCGCATCCACAGCAGTCCGACGCACAGCAATTCGATACCCGCGACCACGAGCAAGGAAAAGGACACCACAGCACAGCTCTCCAGAAATCGCGCACGTCCGCGCCGGACGGTCGCTGCCACGCTATCCGACACCGAACGCAGACAACCTGGCTATTGTTGGCGACAGCGGCGGTCCTTGACCGCCTCCGCGTTCGATAGCTCAGTGACCTGCGATGACTGCCTGATTCGAGCCAGGAGGAATGCGTGGATATCACCGAATTGATCCTCGACGACCATCGTGAGCAACGACGGTTGTTCGCGATTCTCGAGCAGATCGACCCGAAAGAGGTCGATGTTCTCGCGGCGATCTGGGAACGGCTCGCGGCCTTCCTCGAACTACATGCCCAAGCCGAGGAGGAGATCTTCTACCCGGAACTGCTGCGGGTCGGAATTTCCGCACGCCGCACCCGCCGGGTGGAGGACGAGACGCTCGACGCGATCGGTGACCACAACGACATCCGCGATGCGGTGGGGGAGGTGGCACGTCACAAGGTCGGATCACCCGAGTGGTTCGCCGCTGTCGCTGCGGCGAACACCGCGAACGGCGACCACATGGCCGAGGAGGAACGCGAGGGACTCACCGATTTCCGCCGCCTCGCCGGCCTCGGCGAACGTCACCGGCTCGCCGTCGAATTCGCCGCGTACGAGGCGCGCCACTATGCGGGCGTGCGCCCCGTCGACAAGGACCCCGAAGGTTATGTGGAGGCGGTGGAGGGACAGTCGGCGACCTGGTCGAAGGGGTCGTTGGGTATCGGCCCGCTGCGGTGAGTCACGTCGCCGCTCAGCCGAGCGGGTCGATGACTTCCCTGAGGATTCGGGCGAAAGGCTCCGGCTGGCCCGGATAGCCGGACTCGGGGCCGGTGAAACCGCCGTGATGACTGGGGAAGACAACCGGCTGCACACCGAGCCGGTCGGCCAGCGCCGACGAGGTGCGTTCGGTGACCGTGCCCGACGATTCCTCGCCGTAGCCGATGACGATGCGGGTCGGTGCCGCGGTGAGCGCGGCGATATCGGCGCGGTAGGCGAGGGTCGGCCGGGAACGCTCCGACAACAGCGGGTGGTCGCGGGCACCGTCGTCCTCGACCGGCAGGCCGAACATCGCGGGATCGGCCTCCGGCGCGGCGAAATAGTCGTCGGTGAATTCGCCCTCCCAGGAGGTCATCGCGATGAAGGTCGCCATGCCCGCACCGAACCCTTTCGCCCCGTAGGCAGCGCGATACCCGTCGGCCGCACGTCCGGCAGCCGCGGCATCGGGCAGCACGGTCAGCAGCGGCGGTTCGTGCGCAATCAAAGTGGTCACGTCCTCGGGATGCGCGGTCACCAGCGCCAACGCGACGATCGCGCCGCCACTGCTGGCGAAGAGCTCGACCGGCCCGGCACCGAGCGCCTCGATCACGGCGTGCACGTCCTCGGCATGCACGGTAGGCACATTGTCGACCTCACCGTCGGACCGCACACTGCGCCCCAGCCCGCGCGGGTCGTAGGTGACGACCGTGCGATCGGGGAAGTGCGCGGCGAGCGCGGTGAAACCGTCGGCGGCCATCGGGAGACCGGTCATCAGCAGCGGCGGCCGCCCATCAGCGGTGGGCAGTGGACCCTGGACGTCGTAGGTGAGTGTTGCATCGGGGAGTTCGAGCTTGTGTGTCGTCATGTCGGTATTGACGACACGGGAGCCGCGTACTCATCGGTGACGGGTTCACGGCCGCGTCTCCCCAGGCCATGCGTAGTGCTCGGGGTCCATGCGATGCCAGGCGCGGTTCATTTTGGCGTAGGCCGCCTTGCGGTAGTGGTTCCAGGTGAATCCACCGGCCCGCAGCGCGCGGTGATGACCGGCCCACACCAGCGCCATGACGACGGCGAACAGGATGCGGTGGCCGATCATGGTGAGGTGGAACCGGGTGCGTGAGCGCTCGACCAGCAAAATGGCCAGGCGTTCGCATTGCAGTTGGACGTGGGGCACCTCGTCGGCCAGGATCTGGGCGCACACCGCGCGGATAACCGGTGACGTGGTAGCCCGCCGGATCGCGTTGTAGTAGATCATCGCGAGGGTTTCGACCATGACGACCGGTGTCGTCCACACCTCGATATTCGTGATGCTGTACCGCAGGCGACGAAACAGGCTGTCGCCCCAGTCGGCCTGTCGGCGAGGGATTCCCGCGTCGTCGAGGATGCGCCCGAGCAGTGCGCCGTGACGTTGCTCTTCACGGATGAACAGCGCGATGACCTCACGGTAGTCAGGGTCGTCGGTCTCGGTGGCGAATCGATCGGCCGCCGCGGCCAGATGCCGACCGTCGGAAGTCTCGCCGAGCTGCCAGCCCTGTAATGAGCGGCGAATCGGCGCGAGCTCGGCAGCATCGGCACCGATACCGTTCTCCTGCCACGGAATCGTCCGCTGCCTGGCGGCATTGCTGTGGAAGTGGTCCAACCACTCCCGGCTCGATCGCACCCGGCGCGTGCCTACCCGCGAACGTGCCTCCGACGAACTGATCCGTTCCCCCACGGCTTCCCCCTCTGTTCACCTCCACTCCTACCCCAAGGGCAGCGAGGATGCCACCGATCTCGACTATCCGCGACTAGCCCGCGCCGTCACGGATAAAGGCCGCAAACGCCACGGCGAGCAGATCGGGGGAAGGCCGACTTTCGCGATTGTCCGGTAGAAGCAACGAGCGTCCGTTCAAACCGCGAAGTTGTCCCAGCGCCCCGTCGTCGCCTTCTGCCATCAGCCGATCGGCGACGCGGATCGTGTAGTCCGGAGTGATTCCGAAGAGTTTCGCAGCGAAAGCGCGGTGGTGGTTGCTGCAGAGAAGCAGTCCGTTCTCGAGGCTCGATGTGGTGCGGTTCCTACCGGATCCGTCGTCAACGGACTGTGCGTCACCGACGATGTGGACGGCATCGAGCAGTTGTGCGACACCGAGACCGCATACGGCACAACGGATGCCGTACGCGTGGAGCAACCGCGCGCGGAACTCGGCCGAGTGAACGCGATTTCGGGTGTACTCGGCACGGTCGGGGAGCCGCGCACCGATCTGATCCGGCAGGTCGTTGTCGATGGCGAGCATGAATCGACGACGTTCTATGTCGTCGGCGACGACATAGACGGGAAAGATCGGCACGTAGGCCCCGTGGCCGATCATCCGGAACAGGATCAACGGAAGTTTCAGTTCCAGTGCCTTGCGCAGCTTCTGGTTGTCGCCGTGGATCGTTCCGGACCGATAGGCGTAACCGAACCCCGAGTCGCCATACTCCTCGTCGCTGGAGTCTCGGTCCCCGCGGGACATCACCGACAGGGTGGCGAGCATTCCGCGTGGATTGCGGATTCCACGATTACGGTCGACGAGGGGGAGCGAAGTGCCGTCGATGGTGAAATTTATCAAGTCGGCCCGATTCAGAGCGCCCCGCTGGTCAACTGCTTCCCTTAGACGGCGGAAGATCTTCTGCCGCAGAGCCGCTTCGATACTGACCGCATCAGCGGAGTCAGTTCGGTCGATCACCGAATTCCCATCGCGCGCCCGCTCGTCGGTGGGACGTGTGGGCGGGGTCGGGTGGGTGGGTTGGTGATCGACAGTGCTGGCCAGTTCGTTCTGCAACTGCGCCCACCGCGTACGCCACCGCTGGACCACCGCCATGAGCAACGCCGGATTGCAGTGCGGGTTCTCGTATCGCGATAGTGCGCGTACGAAAACTCTGACGGTGTCCCATCGCGGCCGGCTCTTGCCGCTCAGAAGGTTACTGATGCTGCCTTGGGAGATGGCGGTTCCGTCTTCGGCTGTGAGCTTGGCGATCCGCGCATAGGCCGGACTGCCCGCCTCGATCCACCGTTCCTTCACCTCTCTGCTGAACTGCTGGAGAGCTGGATGGGGTGTTCGGGCCACTGCCGCTCCTCGCTTTGCGCTGCCCCGGATGGAGGCTGATGCACAGGCTAACCGGTTCTGCAGTGGTGTTCAATCTCGTTCAATTTGGTGGTCATATCGAAGAGCTGGTGGCATTGTGTCGATCATGAGTTCGAACCGGCCGGGAAGGTCCCCAGCATCCTCGATCCGGCAGCGCCGCAACCGATTCGGAAACGGAGCGCATATGTTGGACCTTGGTGCGCTGATGTCGATCATGATCGGCTTCTCGGTGATCTACCTGGTCGCCGGGGCCACGGCATTGGTGCCGGTGGCCTCGGCAACAATGGCGCTCTATTCCCTGTGGAAGGGGCGAAACGCCAAGCTGTAGCGGCGAACGCTCACAGGCGTTACACGCCCGCTGCGGTGACACCGGCGCGCGGACGAAGGTGGCGGTGCGGCTTCTGTTCTGGACCCTGTTATTGCCCGCGCAGGCGTGCGATCTCGTCCTCGAGTTCCTGGTTTCGCCGACGTAGCTGCTCGATCTCCTCGGTGAGTGGTGCGCGGGCGAGGCGAAGTGATTCGGCCATGCGTTCACTGCTGTATTTCACCGGGATGTTCTTGATGCAGTTGCGGTCGAGGGCTTCGACGCGGATCCGGAACGCCCGGTCACAGCGTGTGCGGATGACGCCCTCGTCGGTGGTGAGCATCTGTTCGATGAACCCGGGATCGTCGGCCCGCTCGATGATTTCGGCACGACCGAACACCTTCACCCGGGTGCGGGTCGGGTAGTCGATGAAGAACAGCGCCACCCGGTCGTCGTGATCGAGATTGCCGAGGGTGACGAACTGCTGATTACCGGAGTAGTCGCCCAAGGCGATCGTCCACGAATCGAGAACCTTCACGAAACCGGGCGGGCCACCGCGGTGCTGCAGGTAAGGCCAGTCCGACGGCGTGACGGTCGCGATGAACAGCGAGTCGGTGGACCGGATCAGCGCAGCCGTCGGCCCGTCCAATTCCTCGGGCTCGCCCGTGTTGTCACCGACGGCCATCTGGTCCCGGTACCAATTGATACTGCCGGTAGCACTTTGGCGTTGCGCGCTCGCCTCGGAAAACGCGATGGCGCCGTAACGGGTGGGGTTGTTCATCCCTCGATTTCACCTCACACCACGTATGTGACCGCCGCCGCCACCGACAAGGCCAGCATGCCGAGGCAGTTGATCCAGAACTCGGATCCGAGGAACCTGGCCCGGTAGTGGGCGATTGCGGCGCACACGAAATAGCCGACCACGGCGACCGCGGTGGCGAACCCGGCACCGGGATACTTCGATCCGACAAGGAGCCCTGCTGTGGCCGCGAGCTTGATGGTGATCAGCGTCCACCACCAGTCGCGGGGAAAGCGGACGCCGTCGAGGCATCGCTGGATGAACATCGGTGGACGCACGGACATGAGCGCGTCCGAGAACAGGGATAGCGCGAGTAGTGCTGGTAGCCACCATGGTTGGGGAGCGTGGATCATCGGTTTCCTTGCGGGTGTGTGATGACGAATTCGATGGTCTGTCGTAGTTGCTCGGCCGCCTCTGGCATCGCGATGGCACCGCTGGCAGCGGTCATCAGCAACCCGAGGTAGGCGAGGTAGATGGTCCGGGCACCCTGACCGACCTGGCTGCTGGGCAGCGCCGACCGAGCGAGCACGGTTTCGAGTTCACCCAGCAGAGCCAGCGCGAGGTCCCGGAAGATCACCGACTCGTGGGTTCCGCGGACGAGGATCGCCAGATACTCGCGTGAGAGCTCGGAATCGAGCGCGAAGTATCCGACGAAGGGCTCGAAGAGCCTCAGCACGTCCTCGGTGGTCGCGGTCGTCGGTGAGGGGGCGGGTTCGGTGTGCCTGCTGGTGTGCACCGAGGTGATCCAGTTCTCGAAGATCGAGACGAGCAGCGCGTCCTTTTCACCGGCCGCCATAACGGTCCCGGTACTGACGTTCGCCTCGGCGGCGATCTGTCGGATGGTGGTTGCCTTGAAGCCCTGGGCGCGGAACAGCCGTTCGGCTGCCGCCAAGACCTTCTGACGCGTCGCTGCTTGTTGCGCCGACCGCGACTGAACATGTTCACTGAACATGTTCAGCACCTTATATCGTGATGGCCCGCAGGCGCAACCACAATCTGGTCGGCCGATCCGCGAGGCTTTCGACAGTCGGCGGAAACTCGCCACCGGTGTGCCACTTCAAATGCCGAGCCGCCAGAATCGCCGCACATGGCCGCGATTGGTACCTCCGTACAACCGTGCACAGTTTTCGGCCGCTTTCGTCACAATTACGTATCGTCAACTGCTACCAAACGTAAACGGAATAAAGTCGAGCTCGCGAGGGGCGGACCGGATGGCTGACCACCGATAATGTTCACTTATCGGTGGTTAGAACGGTGGCCAGAAGAATGGAATCTTCCAGGGACGACACGGTTTCCGTTTCGTGCAATACGTAACGAGACAACGAAACAAACGCTACGATTCTCTCGTGTCGAGCGTCTGCAACTACCCAGGATGTGCCCGCCCCATCACCCGCAACGGTGGCCCCGGCCGACCGTCGGAATACTGCGACCACCCCGACCACACCCGGTGGCGTGCGTGGCGGGAAAGGCAACGACAGCAACAAGAGTCGATGGGTGGGGGAGAAACCGTCACTGTGACGGCTGCGCAGGGGCCGGTGACCGTCGCGCGGTTGCGGGCCGATGAGTTGCTCGGACAGTTCCGTGGGTTGGCCGAGCAACTGGGAACCACGCTGAACGCCGCGGTTGCGGAACTGGCGACGATCGGTGATCCGTCGGTCGCCGAGGCGCAGGTCCAGGCAGTGCAGGCGGATGCCGCGCAGCGGATCGCCGAGGCGGACGTGAAAGTGGTTGCCGCCGAACAGGCGCGGCGGGAGGCGGAGGAAGCGCGGGCATCTGCGGAATCGGCCGCCGAGGACGCGGCAAGTGTGGCCGAACAAGCCGAGCAGCTCATCACCGCCGCACAGAACGCTCGCGACGAAGCGCTGGCCGAGTTGGAGCGTCTCACCAAGCAGGCCGCCGACGACGTGTTCGCCGCCCGCAGCGCCGCCGAAGCACAGGTGCGTCAGGCCGAACGCGAGGCTGCCGAAAGAATCGAACGCATCCGCGAAGAAGCTGCCGAAGAGGTGGCACGCGCCGAGCAACGCGCCGACACCGAGATCACCCAGGTGCGCCGCGACGCCGAAGCCCGCATCAACGCCGCCCATGCCGAACGCGACCTCGCCGTGCAGCGGGCCGCCGATGCCGACCGGGCGACCCAGCGGGCCGAACTCGCCGCCGCCGAACGGGTCGAAGCCGCCAACGAGGCCCGTGAGGAGTGGCGCCGAGCCCGCGCGGAATTGGAGACGACCCGCACCGAACTCGACCGCACCCGAAGCGAATTGGCGGAGCTGCGGCGCACCACCGCCACCGAGGCCGAGGCTCGCCGCGTCGAATCGGAAGCGGCACTCGAGCGGGTCAGAGCCGAAACCGCCGAACGCCTCGCCGCCCTCGACGACGCCCGCGCGCAAACCCTGGCCCGCGCCGAACGCGCCGAACGCCAACTCGACGAACTCCTCGCCGCCACCCGGTCCACGGATACGGCCGGGGTATCGGCAGCGGCGATCAGCACACTCGACTAGCGTCAGCGCACATGACCGAGCAGCCCGGACCCTTGGAGACGACGCGCGAATTCGCGGCCGTCGACCTCGCCGACATGTTGAACGACGACGACACCTACACCGGACCGTCGTCCCGCACCAGAATCATCGCGATCGTGGTGGTCGCGGCCCTACTGCTCGGCGCCGCGGCCACCACCCTCGCGCTACTTCTGGCCTGACCCCGCCGACACCTCGGCCCGCGCTACGCGGGCCGGTCCAGCGGCGTGTCCGGATCCCCCGAGTGCCGCAGCGCGATGATCTGCTGCGGCGCCCAATAGATGCGCCCGAACTCGAACTCCTGATACCGGCCGTCGTCGTGGGCGACCTCGTCGGACGCCGGCCAGCCGAGCTCACCGTTCTCGAAACCCGATGCCCGCCAGCGTTCACCGATCGCGCCGTGCACCCGGTAGGCGGGCTGCCCGGCGCGCCGGTAGATCGCGCCGCCCTGAAATGCCTGTGCCACAGCGGGTCCCGTGCCACGCGGATCGGGCAACTGAGCGTGTTCGGCGATCGGGTAACCGAGCACCCCGGCCTCCCAGCCTGATTCGGCGTATTTGGTCATGATCGCGGTCGGGATGGCGAAGGCGCCGGTGGACGGGTGCCAGTACACGTAGCCGTGTTCGAACTCCGCGAAGCGGCCGAGCCCGTCCGGTGTGGCGATCTCGCCGTCGGTGCGCCGGGCACCCAGCCACGGCGAGGCCGCCGCTCGATCATCGATGGCATTGGGGCGCGCCCCCGCGAAACCCGCCACGTGCGAGGCGAAGACGTCCCACGGAAAGTTCGGCCCCACATCGGTGTGCGAGCCGATGCCGAGGGCCCTCGTCACATAGTTGTGGTCGCTGATGCCCTCGGCCACGTGGTACGGCGGTGCGATCACCTGGGTGGAGTACCCGTGCCGGTGGGCGCTGCGAACGGCGAGGTAGGCCGCGATCCGCAGGTCGCCGTCGATGGCCAGCCACTGCTCGCGCGACCAGGCGACGCGGCTCCCCGCGAAACACAGGTTCACCGTGAACGGATTGGCCGACAACACCGACCACGCGGCCAGCTCCTCGGGCACCACTCGCGCCACCACACCGTCGCGCAGCGTGTAGTGGTACGACACCCCGTTGGACGGGTTGTTGAGATAGGCGGCAAGGGATTCGGCGGTGCCGTTGCCTTCCTGGGTGTGCAGCAGGAAGTTGGTGATGCGTGCGCCGTCGCGCGGTGAGTGCGACGGGCCGAGGCGGTCGAGCTCGGTGAACTGCGGAATCGTCACGGAACGGTCCTTACTCCACTGGCCGAAATCGGGGGCGAGAATGTCGTTGACGTCGACGTGGGTGCCGTCGATGAGCGGCCCGGGATTGCTCGGGGTGTCGATCACCCGCTGGTACAGCACCGCGCGTGGTTCGCGTTCGGTTCCCGACCACGCCCGCGTCTGCCAGGCCCAGCTGAATTCGCCGCGGGTGCCGATCACCCCGTCCTCGACGGCCCACGCGCACACCCGCGAGTGCCCGTAGATTCCGGTCCACGCCACGCCGAGCACCGCGTTGACCCCGCGGAAGAATTCGACGGCGGTGTTGTTCCACTGCGCCAGCGAGATGTCCTCGTCGACGGCGAAGAAGATCGGTGCCTCGCGTGGTGCGCCGAGACTCAGATGGGTGGCAAGGGCCTGTTCGGCCATGCGCCTGCCACCGTCGAACCCGGTGGTCCAGTCCGAGGGGGTCGGGTCACCCGGTTTGCCGTACTGCCAGATCGACACGATGTCGAGTCCCGCCGCCGCGAGGGCCCGGGCGTAGTCGGCGGTGATCGGTTTGGCCCCGAAATTCGCACCGGATCTGCTCGGCGACACGTAGGCGAGCACAGCCGAATGACCTGCTTCGGCGATGGCCGTCGGGTTGATGAGCCGCGCCGCGAAATCGACAGCGGTAGACATGATGACCCCCTGCATGACTGCGTATCCGATGGAATTCCGGGAAATGGTGGAACTACCGAGATGATTCACGCTTGTACCGACAACCGGCACGGGGTGACCGAGGAACTCACCCTGGAATGATTCTAATCGAAACACTCACTGCGGCATCCTCATTCACCGATGCCGGGGGAGTACCCAGATCCGGGTCCGATTAGACGCGCGTAGTTTCACTCATCCACGCCGCGCTACCGGACGGCTAACCTTTCGCCATGGTGCCACAGCTGTACTGGGGGATCCCGACGCACGGGTTCTTCGTCGCGCTCGGCGTCGCTGTCGCGGCCGTGGTTTTCGTCGCCGAATGCCGACGCCGTGACGCGCTGCGCGAGGAATCACTGGTGGCGGTGACCGGTGCGCTCGTCGGTGGGGCGATCGGCATGCGGTTGTCGAGTCTGGCCGAAACCCTCGATCCACTCGAGAGCTGGCTCTTCGGTGCGCGCAGTGTGCTCGGTGGCCTGCTCGGCGCCTATGTGGGTGTGCTCGTCGCCAAACGGATCATCGGCTACCGCGAACGCACCGGAGACCTGTTCGCCCCCGCTGTGGCGCTCGGGATGGCCGTCGGGCGCGTGGGCTGCCTGCTCACCGAGGCACCCGGTCGCCCGACCCGATTGCCGTGGGGCATCCACGCTCCGGGCACCGTGCCGCAATGTCCCGGCTGCGCCGCCGGCGTGGCGATGCATCCGAGCTTCGTCTACGAAATCCTGTTCCAGCTCACCGCGTTCGTGACGCTGTGGTGGCTACGCGACCGCATCACCACGCCCGGTGAGCTGTTCACCCTCTATGTGGGCGCGTATGCCGTCTTCCGGTTCCTCGTCGAGTTCACCCGCGCCAACGATACGGTGTGGCTGGATCTGACTCGCCCGCAATGGTTTCTGCTCCCTGGTCTCGTCCTGGTCGCGGTGCGTCTGAGCATCGGCTGTCGGCGCGGGTACTACGAGGGCGTTCTCCGACGAAAGGTCGCGGTATGAACTATCCGCCCGCACCACCACCGCCACCGCCCGGGGCGAATCCGCCGGGGCAGGGTGGCCAGGTCGCGGCGATGGCTGCCGCCGGTGCGCTGTCGTTCATCGGTGTCAACGCCATGGCGGGCTTCGTCGTGCTGATGCTGGCCGCCTCGACCGCCGACGCCACCGCCGCCCGCGTGCTGTTCGGCCTCGCCGCCCTGGTGAGTGCCGGGGCGGCGTTCGGCGGCGGGTGGGCGCTGATCCGGTTGCGTAAGCCCGTGTGGAAAGGCTTCGGTCTCGGCCTGATGATCGGCTGGGCGTTGACGACGGTGTGCACCGCCGGGTTCTGCACCGCGGTCAATCCCTACCTGTACACCGACACGTTCGGGATGGCGCCGTGACCGGGATGCCGCTGCGCGGCGACCGCATCCTGCGCTACGTCACCGCGTTCTGCCCGCACTGCCACGACGACCGTCCGCTGGCGGAGGTCGCACGGTTGTCGGGGTGGTTGGCCGAACGCGACGGCCAGGTGTGGCTGGAACGAGGCTGCCCGCGTCACGGCATGGTGCGCACACTCTACGACGAAGATCCCGAGATCCTGGCCTACCTCGAGGAGTGGACCGCACCGACCAAGGCCCACCGTCCCGATGTGCCGGGCAATTTCGACCCGGTGCCCGCGGCGTATCTGCGCGGTCTGCCCGAGATGCAGACCCAGCACACCTGCATCCTGCTCGAGGACATCATCGACAGCTGCAACCTGCGCTGCCCGACCTGTTTCGCCGATTCGTCGCCGGAACTGCGCGGAGTCGTCGCGGTCGAGGACGTGCTCGCCAATGTCGACCAGCGGTTGGCCAGGGAAGACGGGCGCCTGGACGTCCTGATGCTCAGCGGCGGCGAACCCACCCTGCATCCCGAGCTGCCCCGGTTGTTCGCCGAGCTGACCGCCCGGCCGATCACCCGGATCCTGCTCAATACCAACGGCGTTCGCCTCGCCGTCGACGACGAGCTGCTCGCCCTGGTCGGTGCGCATCGCGACCGGGTCGAGGTGTACCTGCAGTACGACGGCGATTCGGCGCAGGCTTCACGTCATCATCGCGGTGGTGATCTGCGGCTGCGGAAACAGCAGGCACTGCAGCGACTTTCGGAAGCAGGAGTATTCACGACCCTGGTGATGACTGTGGCGCTCGACGTGAACGACGACGAGATCGGTGCGGTCCTGCGCACGGCGATGGACACCCCGTTCGTCGGTGGCGTGTCGATCCAACCGCAATTCGGTTCCGGCCGTTCCGGAGACATCGACCCGCTGCGCCGCCTCACCCATACCGGTGTGTTGCGCAGGCTCGGTCCGCAAACCGGCGGTCAGGTCACCTGGCGCGACCTCACCGCCCTGCCGTGTTCGCACCCGCACTGCTGCTCGGTCGGCTACCTGCTGCGCGACGACGCCGGACAGTGGCGCTCGCTGGTGTCGCTGATCGGCCACGACAGGTTGAAGTCGCAACTGGGACTGGTGTCGAACCGCATCGCCGATACGGATCTGCCCGCCGAGCTGCGGGTAGCGGTGCGTGAGTCGCTGCTCGGGCTGTTGTCGGAGCAGTCGTCGCTGTCGCATCCGGAGATCGGGAAGGTGTGGGAGAACATCTGCCAGCACTGCGACCTGGGGATGTCGACGTTGCTGACGCTGGCGTCCTCGGCGCTGCCCGGTCGGCGCGCACGGCTGCGGAAGCTGTTGGGGGAGCGGGTCGTGCGGGTGACGGTGAAACCGTTCATGGACATCTCGACGATGATCGAGGAACGGCTCACCCAGTGCTGTGTGCACGTCGGCACCCGTTCCGATGCCGACCAGTGCGCCCCGTTCTGCGCGGTGCAGGCATGGCCTGCGCTGTCCCGTCAGCGGTTGCCGGTGGCGGCCCCGGCCGGGCGCAAACTGCTGCCGATGGAGGTGCGGTGAGCTCGTCGCGTGGCGTCTACTACGACGAGGCGGTGCGCGCGCGTCAACCGCACGACCCGCTGACCCTGTGTGTGGTGGCGACCGCCGCACTGCTCACCTGGTTGTTCGGCCCCTGGGCGGTCGCCGCGTTCGGTGCGCTGGCGTTCGCCGGTTACTGGCGGGCATGGCGGGCCGGACTGCGGCGCAGCCGGTGCTGGTTGCGCGATACCCGCCTGGTGCTGCTGTATGTGGGTGCGATCGCGGTGGCCGGAGCGGTGGCCGTGGTCATGTGATCGGCGTGTCGCGAAAGCTGATGCGGCACAACGGTGGCGGTGTGCGCGCACGCCCTGTTCACTGGTAGCCATGGCCTCCACCCGATCCAGCAGGCAGCGGAACTCGGGGACACCCGCGCCCGCCGTGTCGCCTGCGGAACTGATCGTCGTCACCACCCCGACCGGGCCCGATCTGACACCGGCCGCCCTGCGTGAGACCAGTGCGGTACGCGGTCACGTCGACGGCCTGCTGCCCGGCGACGCGCATCTGGTACCGATCTTCGGGCCGGGCAACCGGCTCGCGGGCAAACTCGCCGATACACCGCAGGCCGCGCAGGCCGGTTCCTACCTCGGCTATCACCGGGTCGTCGGTGCGGTCGGGGATTGGACCGAGGTGGCCGACCGGTTGCGCGCCGAAGACACCGTCACCGCGGCGTATGTCAAACCCGCTGCCGAACCGCCGCTCGCACCCGGCGCAACCGTCGCCCGCGCCACGGAGGCACCATCGGTGACCCCGGACTTCCGCAGCAGACAGGCGTACCTGGACGCGGCGCCGAACGGGATCGACGCGACCTGGGCGCATACCCGCCCCGGTGGTCTCGGCACCGGCGTGCGGGTCATCGACATCGAGGGCGCGTGGCGATTCACCCACGAGGATCTGCGCCACAACCAGGGCGGGATCATCGGCGGAACGGCGTCGACGGACCGGGGTTGGCGCGACCACGGCACGGCGGTGGCAGGAGAGATCAGCGGCGATCTGAATCCGTTCGGCATCACCGGTATCGCGCCCGAGGCGCACATCCGGGCGATCTCGATCTTCGGGATCGGTTCGGCGACGGCCATCCGTTCCGCCGCCGACGCACTCGACCCCGGTGACGTGCTGCTCATCGAACTGCACTGGCCCGGGCCCCGATTCGACTACCGGGCAACCCCCGATCAGCGCGGCTACATCGCCGTCGAGTGGTGGCCCGACGATTTCGCCGCCATTCACTACGCGGTCGGGCGCGGCGTGATCGTGGTGGAAGCGGCGGGCAACGGTGCGGAGGACCTGGACGCACCGATCTACGACACCCGACCGGCCGACTTTCCCGCCGATTGGCGAAACCCGTTCCGTAACAATGATTCCGGCGCGATCATCGTCGGTGCCGGCGCACCACCGCCCGGACTGCACGGCCGCGACCACGGCCCGGCGCGCTCCCGCCTGGGCTTCTCCAACTACGGCGCTAGACTCGACGTGCAGGGCTGGGGGCGTGAGGTGACCACCACCGGCTACGGGGACCTGCAGGGCGGTGACGACGAAGACCTCTGGTACACCGACGAGTTCAGCGGCACCTCGAGCGCGTCACCGATCGTCGTCGGCGCGATCGCCGCCTACCAGGGCATCCGGTCCGCAGGCCCCGGCCGCGCCACCCCGGAATCGGTGCGCACCCTGCTGCGCACGACCGGCTCACCCCAGGCCGCGGCCCCCGGCCGTCCTGTCACCCAGCGCATCGGCTCGCTGCCGGACCTGCGCGCGATGACGGCTCGGATGTAGCCTGCGATATGGCGATCGTTCATCAGACCACCCTGACCCCGAGCAAGCTCGAGCTGCTCGAAGCATGGTTGCCGACACGACGGTGGTATCGCGGCACCACCCCGCGCCTGAGCAAGGCGGGCGGTTTCCGGCTCGACGATCCCGACGGCGTGGTCGGCATCGAATTCCTGCTCCTGATCGACGACTCGGCCACCGGCCCGCAGCTCTACCATGTCCCGCTGACGTACCGAGGTGCGCCACTGCACGGCGCCGACGAAGCCTTGGTCGGCACCATGGAACACGGTGTCCTCGGGCGGCGATGGGCTTACGACGCCACCCGGGATCCGGTGGCGGTGAACGCCGTCGTCGACCTCCTCGCCGGTCGGGCGACCGCTCAGGCCCAGAACTACAGCGATACCGTCGACTCCGCGGTGCAGGTGCGTCGGGTCGACTTGCCGGACAACTCGGTACAGCCGATCGACACCGACACCCACACCGATCTGCCGGTGTCATCCGACCTGACGCTACGCGTCCATCGCCTCCCCGTTGACCCGCTGCCCGATGCGGTGGGTGCGGTCGCCGCACCGTATGTGCTTGCCGGCGTGCGTCGCTCGGTGGTGGAAGTCGTCAGCGTGCGGACGCGCGCAACGGCGCCGGAGGAAAATCAGGTGTGATCGGCGCCCCGGCGTGGGAGGGTGCGGTGCATGACTTCGGTGCAGACGATTCGGATACGGGAAGCTACTCGCGCGGACGCGGAGGCGATCGTGCTGTTGCAGGAGACCGGGTTCGGGATGCGGTACGAGGAGGCCGAGCTCGAGCACAAGCTGCGGATCTTCCCGGCGGAAAGGTCGTTGGTGGCGGTCGACGGCGATCGGATCGTCGGGCACACGGTCGACATCACCATGAGCGTCACGGTGCCGGGGGAGCGCAGCGTGCGGGCTTGCGGCGTGTCGGGCGTGGCGGTGGCGCCGACGCATCGGCGGCGCGGCATCCTGCGCGCCCTGTATGCGGCGCAACACGAACGCACCGAGGCGGACGGGCTGCCGCTGACGATCTTCACGGCCAGTGAAGGCTCGATCTACGGCCGGTTCGGGTACGAGACGGCGATTTTCGACAACACGGTGGTCGTGGATCGGCACAAGGCGGAGTTCCGCCCCGGCACACCGGATCCCGGTGGCGTCGTGCTCAGCACCCTCGCCGAGGCCGCCGACCACATCCGTGCCGTCTACGACCGATGGCAAGCCCGCACACCCGGTGCCCAGCGGCGTCCCGACGCGAAATGGGACCTCGTCTTCACCGATCCGCAACGCCATCGCGGGCACGCCACCTCCCTGTTCGTGCTGCTCCACGCCGACGGTTACGTCCTGTATCGCCGCCGCTACGACGACGGCAAATCGGCCGTCGTCGTAGCCGAATGGCGCGCCGTCACTACGGAGGCCCACATCGCACTGTGGCGGGTCCTGCTCGGCATGGATCTTGTCGACACCGTCGAAGCCAACGTCGCCGACGACGACCCGCTGCCCTATTTCCTGACGAACCCGCGCGCCGTCCAGCTGACCAACCGTGGCGATTCCCTGTGGGCCCGCCTCATGGACATTCCCGCCGCCCTCACCGCGCGCACCTACCGCCACGACCTCGACACGGTCATCGCGGTCCACGATCCTTTCCGCGACGCGGGCGGCACCTTCGCCCTGCACATCCGCGACGGTCACGCCGAATGCGCCCCGACCACGCGCCGCCCCGTCCTGACGTGCGACATCAACGTTCTCGCCGGCCTCTACTTCGGCGCCCACCGAGCCACCGCCTACGCCACCGCCCATCGCCTACACTCCGAAAACCCCTCCGCCCTAGCCGCTTTCACCGAAGCCTTCACGACACCGCGCGCGCCCGAACTGGGCTGGTTCTTCTGAATCTTCACGCCCCGAATTCGCCTCGATCGGAGTCAGCACGCCTCGGTTCCGCTGCCGCGCCCGGTCGTTGCCTGGCGGCGAGCGCAACGGCAGCAAGCAGGAGGGCCAGCAGGATCAGCGACAGGAGTATCTGGGGGTGCAGGCCGAGTGCCGACGGATTGTCGAACTCAGGGTCCTGGATGGCCGTGCCGGGGAAGAGCAGTGCGCCGAGGAGCGCGAGCCACGGAACGGCGAGGACCGCGCAGGCCCAGCCGAGCGTGGGAAATCGGTCGCCGCCCCGTCGCATCAGCAGAACCAGTGCGATGACGCCGAGCAACAGCGACATGACGATGTATTGGGCATCGTGGAACTTCGCGTGTGGGGGCCAGGCGTCGTTTCGCAGGTGTTGTGCCGCGCCGGCCGGGATCAGGA
Organism: Nocardia sp. GTS18; assembly: GCF_013839555.1. Classification (NCBI taxonomy): domain Bacteria; kingdom Bacillati; phylum Actinomycetota; class Actinomycetes; order Mycobacteriales; family Nocardiaceae; genus Nocardia; species Nocardia sp. GTS18. The sequence continues at coordinate 203,697 of NZ_JACBIU010000004.1, forward strand.
AATCAGCGAGTAGCGCCCCGAATATCGTGGCGAGCGCGACGACTCCGGCGAGCAGGCGGGCGGCGTTTCCGAGCGGGATCATGAGTGTCCTTGCAGGCGTGGGCTTTGGGGCTGGTGAGAACGCAGGAATTCGTCGACGACGCGACGCACGTAATCGAGATCGAACGTTCGATGGGCCACGAGCCGACGGAAGAACAACGGGCCGTGCAATTGATCGACGGCGAGATCGATGTCCAGTCCCGCCGGTAGTTCGGCGCGAGCGATGGCATCGGCCAGGATCGCGCGCACCGCTCCGGTTCCGGACCGGTACAGCCTCACCTTGACCTCCGCGAAACGCGGATCCACTCCGGCTCTTTCGATGATGACGCGCATGGCCTGTTCCATCACCGGTTCGTGGAGCATCGCGCGCGTCACGGAAAGCACGGCGAGCAGATCTGCGCGTAGGTCGCCGGTCGGTTCGGGCCGCACCGCCGCGATATGCCCGGCAACCGCATCGCGGACGAGATCGGCCGGTTCGGGCCAGTGCCGGTACAGCGTGGCGCGGCTGACTCCGCTGTGGGCCGCGACCGCGCCGTGAGTGAGCCCCGCCAGGCCCTGTTCGACCAGCAGTTCGCGCGCTGACGCGAGGGCGGAACTGCGGCTGCGCTCGACGCGCGGATCAGGTGGTCTCATTCGACTCCGTTTTTCGATACAAGCTGTTTCACAACTATGAAACAAAATGTATCAGAACGACGCCGAGGCGTCGATAATGGCCATATCGGAGTGATCGCTCTCTATCCACCCCCTTGTCTTCGTCATGTAAGGAGCTTTGGAGCTCCTGCCTCGTGAATTGTTACAGAGCGCATGCTCTGTTAATCTCGGTTCATGCCGCGCCCCCGGATACACGATCTCGATCACCTGCTGGATGCCGCCGAAGCAATGGCCGTCGACTCCGGTCCCGCTGCTGTCACTGTGCGGGCGCTGTCGGAGGCGACCGGCGTGTCGAACGGGGCGATCTATCACGCCTTCGGGTCGCGCGCCGGGCTGCTGGGCCGCACCTGGCTGCGCGCCGCGCAACGGTTCCTCGAGCTGCAACGTCGAGCTGTCGACCGGGCGTTGGCGACCAGTTCCGCGCCGGAACATGCGATCGAAGCGGTGGTTGCGGCCGCCGATACACCGGCTGAATTCCTGCTGGAGCACCCGGTGTCGGGGCGTTTCCTGCTGACCGTGTCCAGGCAGGAACTGCTCGGATCGAGCGAGATCCCCGGCGACATCGCCGAAGAACTGCAACGGCTCGACGACCTGCTCACCGGACTGCTGGTCGACTTGGCGCGCGGCGTCTACGGGCGAGGTGATCGGGAAGCGGTGACCGTTGTCCGCGATTGCGTGGTCGAACTGCCGACCGCCCTGCTGCTGCGTGGCCGTCGTGAACCCGACACCGCAGTGCGCCAACGCCTTGCCGCCGCCGTTCGCGCCGTTCTCGCCCTGCCCCTTGACGACTCCACCCCCACGAAATGAGAGGCAACACCATGACCGCGACAGTGCATTACGAGGACAAGATCGCCGTGCTCGCCCTCGGTGACAACGAAAACCGGTTCTCCCCGGACTGGATCGACAGCGTGAACGCCCAGCTCGACACCATCGAGCAGGAAGCGCAGGGCCTGATCACCGTCGGCAGCGGCAAGTTCTACTCCAACGGGCTCGACCTGGAATGGCTGATGGCCAACGGCGACCGAGGCGAATGGTACGTCGGCCGAGTTCAGGAACTGTTCGCCCGCATCCTCACGTTCCCGCTGCCGACCGTCGCCGCCGTCAACGGCCACGCCTTCGGCGCGGGCGCCATGCTGGCCATCGCCCACGACTTCCGGATCATGCGTGCGGACCGCGGCTACTACTGCTTCCCCGAGGTCGACATCAACATCCCCTTCACCCCCGGCATGGCCGCTCTCATCCAGGCCAAACTCGGCCCGCAGGCCGCGGTCACGGCGATGACCACCGGTCACCGCTTCTCCGGTCCGGATGCCCTCGCCGCCGGGCTCGTCGACGCCACGGCCACCGAAGCCGAGCTCGTCGCCGACTCCGCCGCCAAGCTCACCCCGATCCTCGGCAAGAACCCCGGCACTCTCGCCGCCATCAAGAACACCATGTACGCCGCCGTCACCGCGGCCCTGCGCTGAGACGAGACCGGAGGATGCCGACCATGACCACCGAGGCGGCCAGTACCAACCTCGCGCTCTGGAACACGCTGCGACGCCTGCCTTTCGGCAACTGGCTGTTCACGCAGGCGCTGTGTTTCAAAGCGCCCTACTTCCGCAGCGTGCACCCCCTGATCCAGGAGTTGCGTCCCGGACTGTGCCGGGTCACCGCACCCAACCGTCGCAGCGTCCACAACCACCTGGGCACCTACCACGCCATCGCGTCCTGCAATATGGCCGAACTCGCCGGCGGCATGATGACCGACGCGACCATCCCGGCCACCCACCGCTGGATCCCGGTCGGGATGACCGTGGAATACAAATCCAAGGCCACCACAGCCGTCACCGCCGTCGCCCACCTCGACCCGATCCCCGAATTCGGCGACGACCCCACCGAACTCGTCGTCCCGGTCGACGTCCTCGATGCCGACGCCAACGCCTTCGTCACCGCGAGGATCACCATGCACGTCTCGAGGAAGCGATAGTTCAGGACGCCGGTCCGAGGTAGCGGGCGTTGTCGGTGCGCCGCGCTGGTGGATCAGTACGCACGACGCCCGTAGGCGGCGCCACGCCACGGTGGTTGAGCCGCACCGGGGCTCCACGGGCATAGGGTGGGCGGCATGTCCTTGACCGACGGGGAGGGGCAGCACAGCGGGGGGACCCGGCAGGCGATGGTGATCGCGGGCGGGGCGTCGTTCGTGCTCGGGGTGGTGACGTTGCTGTGGCCCGGGCGCGACGAATCGACGCTGGCACTGATCTTCGGGATCGCCCTGGTGATCAGCGCGCTCGTGCAAGGGTTCCTGGCACTGTGGGCGCGGATCGGGTTCCTGCTTCGGGTGCTGGTACTGGTGAGTGCCGCCCTCACGTCGGTGCTGGCCGTGCTGGCGTTCAGTGGTGGGAACATCGAATTGCTCGCGCTGTGGATCGGGCTCGGGTGGACGGTGCGGGGGATCGTGCTCGCACTCGTCGCGGTGTGGGACGACGATCGCGCCGACAGCTGGACCGCCGAGCTCTGCGGGCTCGGCACCCTCGCGATCGGCATCACGATCATCGCCATGACCTTCAAGACCGTCACCGGCCTGGCGACGATGGCAGGCGGCGGACTGATCGTGATCGGCGTGCTCGACCTGCTCGCCGCCGGTATCGTGCGGGCCACACACACCGCCACCGCACCCGCACCGACGGTGAACACACAGGCCGTCGCCGACCGCTGACCCCGAAACCCACACCCGCAGTGCACTTTTCGCGGCGGTGGACGAACATCCGGACAACATGACGTTGCCGGAAGCGGAGCGGGTGCTGAACTCTGCGTGCCGGGCCGTTCACAGCTGGGGTAACTGTGCTGCGCGCCGGTAGCGTGGCCCGCGGCGTGCGCAGGTCGCCGCGCGCCGCGTCCGCAGCCCGAAGTATGACCAGGAGAATTGTGGTGTCGCGCGTAATCCCCGGCGTAGCTGCCGATGCCGTCGAACGTGAGAAGCAGGCCATGCGGCGCATGACCGAAAGCCTGGTCGAAGATCTGTCGGACAATGTGCCCGTCGAGCAGGTGACCTCGGCAGTCGGTGCCGCGCACACCCGCTTCGAGGGCAAGCCGATCCGGGAGTTCGTGCCGATCCTGGTGGAGCGGATCGTGCGCAACGAACTCGCCGATTCCGACCCGACCGTGCGCGTGCCCGCGCCCACCGCGCGCCCTGCCCCCACCGAACAGCCGGCCGAACCGGTCGCCGCCGAGGAGGAGCCCGCGGCGCCGTCGGTGAGCAGGCGGAAGCTCGTTTCGCTGTCGGTCGGTGCGGTCGGGGCGGTGGCGATCGTGGCCGCCGGGATGACGCTGTGGCCGAGCAGCGCCGAAAGCCCGGCCGCCGCACCGGTCGGCGCGGTCACGGTGGTGCGCGGTGTGGTCGGGTCGGAGAAGATGTCGTTCTTCGCCGACGAACGGGTCGTGCAGGTGCTCACCGACAACGGGATCCGGGTGGAGGTGCAGCCCGCGGGATCGCGGCAGATCGCCACCGAGGTGAACCTCGACAGCTTCGATTTCGCGTTTCCGTCGAGCAAGCCCGCCGCCGAACGCATTCAGCGGTTGCGCAACGTCACGGCCGGGTACACGCCGTTCTCCTCGCCGATCGCGATCGCCACCTACCGGCCGATCGCCGACCTGCTCACCGCGGCAGGCGTGATCAAGCCCGGCCCCGTTGCGACCTTCGACATGCAGCGCTACCTCGAGCTCACCGCCCAGGGTGTGCAGTGGGACGACCTGCCCGGCAACACGACCTACCCGGTGGCCAAGAACATCCTGGTCTCCACCACCGACCCGCGTACCTCGAACTCCGCCGCGATGTACATGGCGATCGCCGGCTATGTGGCCAACGATCACACCATCGTGCGCGGCGGCACCGCCGAACAGCATGTGCTGCCGACGCTGTCGAAACTGTTCCTCGCCCAGGGCTACACCGACAACAGCAGCGAAGGGCCCTTCACCCAGTACCTGACCAACGGGATGGGGCCGACGCCGATGGTGTGCATCTACGAGGCCCAGTTCGTCGAGGCCGCGGGGCAGGGACGCATCACCGACGACATGGTTCTCGCCTATCCGACACCGACTGTGCTGTCGAGCCACACGCTGGTCCCGTTCACCGATACCGGCGACCGTATCGGCAAGCTGCTCACCGAGAACGCCGAACTGCGCCGTCTCGCCGCCGAACACGGTTTCCGCACGGGCGACAACGCGCAGTTCACCGCCGTGGCCGCCGAGCGCAAGGTGCCGGTTCCCGCCGACCTGATCGACGTGGTCGACGTGCCCGCGTACGAGACGCTCGAGAACCTGCTCGACGGGGTGGCGAAGTCCTACAACTGAGTTCACAAAAGTTTTTCGCGGGCAGCGATGAGTTCTGGCGGCGGGCACCGTCTTTATGGGTGCTACCTGTAGGCCGAGATCCGGGAGAGGCTCATGACCGCCAGTTCCGCCGTCACCACCGGCACCCTCGTGGTGCCTGATGCCCGTTTGTACTACGAGGTCAGGGGGTCGGGACCGCTGATGGTGCTCGTCGGCGCACCGATGAACGCCGCCGCGTTCGCCCCGCTGGCCGAGCAGCTCGCCACCACCAACACGGTCCTCACCACCGACCCGCGCGGCCACAACGCCAGCTCCCTGAACGACCCGGATCAGGACTCCACCGTCGCGGCCCGCGCCGACGACCTGGCCCGGCTCGTCACCCATCTCGACGCGGGCCCGGCGGTGGTGTTCGGTTCCAGCGGCGGCGCCGTGTCCGCGCTCGCCCTGGCCCAGAATCACCCCGACCTGGTCACCACGGTCGTCGCCCACGAACCCCCGCTGCGCGAACTGCTCCCCGACGCCGACGCTCAGCGGGCCCGTACCGACGACATCATCGCCACCTACACCGACGGCGATGTGCTCGGCGCGTGGCGGAAGTTCTTCGCCCAAGCCGACATTCCGATTCCCGACCCGGTCCTCGAGCAGATGTTCGGCGCCGAGCGCGACCCGCGCCAGGTGGCGAGCGAACGCTACTGGCTCATCCACGAACTGCGCCACACCACCGCATGGGTGCCCGATCCGCCCCTGCTCCGCACGATCCCCACCCGCGTCATCGTCGGTATCGGCACCGACTCCACCGGCCAGCTCTGCGACCGCACCGCCCGCCAACTGGCCTCGGCGCTCGGCGTCGACCCGGTCCTGTTCCCCGGCGACCACACCGGATTCGTCAACGAACCAGCCACTTTCGCCGCCCGCCTGCAAGAAGTGCTCGACGAGCCGTGAGCACGGTTGCTCACCCGAATGAGCCTCGTTTCGTGGCTACTCCGGAGCCATGAAGACAGTGTGGGCGGTACGACGGACATCGGGGTCGGGGTGGGCGCGCAATGCTGTCAGCAATCGAGCCCACTCCGGTGACCAGCCGAACTTTCCTGCGTAGCGGTCGACGATGGCGAGTGCGGCCAATGCGGTGGAAGGTGCTTGGCTGCGGGCGAGTTCGGTGCTGATCGTGAGAAACGTCGTCGGTGGAGTGGTGTCGAGTTCGGAGTTGAGCCGTTGGCCGAGGTGATGGGCCGGTCGGGTGATCAGGGCTCCGGTGGCATAGCGGGCGACCTCGTCGAGGGTCGTGAGGACACCGGCGGGGTCGGTCCAGCGGATTGCCACCACGGTCAGTTCGATGACCTGGTCGTGCCAGATCGGGTCGTCGGCCAATGCGGCGACGACCGGCGCGGAGAACGCACGCGGGCTCGTGGGGTGGTTGCGGACGACCGTCATGAACCAGTGCAGCAACTTCGTAAGACGTTGGTGCGCGGCGATATCCCGGTCGACGGCGCTGAAATCGGAGCTGCGCAATCTGCGGACGGCCTCGATCACCGCCGCCGGGTCGCCGTCGGTTCGGACACCCGCCAACAGGGCGCGCATCGCGGCTACCCAGGTGCCGATCGATTCGAGGTCGGTGAGCCGGTCGACGATCACCTCGCGGGTGCCCGGCGCCCACCAACGCTGCCACGAACCCAGTGCGTTGAGCGCGGCGGCGGCCACGCGTGGGTCGTCAGCGGCGGCCAGGTCGCGTACGAGCGCCGCGAACCGTTGCCGCTGCGGGACCGGTAGCAAGGCGGGGCCGATGTCGAGGACGGCGCCTGCTACCTCGAGATCGGCTGCGGCGTCGTCGAGCAGTGCCCACGTCTGGTCGTGGTCGAGGAGGAAACGGGTGGCGAACACGGCCGCGCGTCGCACGTCGCGGTGCGCATCGGGACGGGTAACGAGCCCGGCGATGATCGGCAACGCGTCAGGGGCCCGCAATTCGGCGAGGAGCCGGATCGCTTCCTTGCGCGCGGTGATCTTCGGCGACTCGAGCAGCGGTGCGACGGTTCTCGACAACCGAGCCGGTGCTATCCACTTCGCGCAGGTGGCGATACTGCTCACCGCGACGCGGGCGCGATCGTCGCCCACATGCCGGGCCAGGACGCTGATGGCGGCTGCCGGCTCGTCGCTGGTGCCGAGTGCGGTGAGCGCGGCCTCGGCATCGACGAGTTCGCCGTTGTCGACGAACCACGTCACCCGAGCGAGACTGCCGGGCAGACGGCCGAGTTGGCGGATCGCCGAGGCTCGCTCGTACGGCGTGGTCTTGCGGCCGCGTGCGTAGTCGTAGAGCAGTCGGGCGTAGCGGTCGATGTGGTGCGGTGACCACCGGTGGAACCCGGTGACGAACATCGGCACGAACACCACTTTCCCCGACAGGAACCGGCCAGGTGTCCTGGTGTTGAGCAGGGTGTCGAGCAGATCGGTGCGGCGCTCGCCGATCAGCGACTGGACCAGCGGCAGTGTGATCAGGGAACGATCGCGGGCGAGCAGTTCGTCGAGGTGGGTGTCGCGGGTGGCCGGTGCGGCGAGTGCGAGCCGAACAGCCTGGCGGACAGTCGTGTCCGAGGACGCGGAACAGGCGCGCAGGATCAGCCGTTGGAGTTCGGGCAGGTCGAAGGCGCGGTGTTCGAGCCCGTCGGCCAAACTCAGGCACAGTCCCCAGCGTTCCCGCTCCGCAGCGGATTCGAGCCGGGGGAGCAGCGTCGTGAGAATCCGCTGTTCGGCCCCGCGGGGCAGATTGCGGTGCAATCCGGACAGATTCGGGTGGATCGACAGGTCGGCGAGCCTGCCCATGATGCGGAGCGCGGCCTCGGTGAACGCCGGTTCGGAGGTGATACCGCCGTGCAGCAGCAGTGTGCGCGCGAGGGTGCCGACCGCGTTCGAGGTATTCCACGATCGGTCGCGTGCTTGCAGTGCGTCGGTGGCGAGTCGCTCGATGCCTGGCAGGTGGTCGGTGGTGAACAGCGACATCGGGATGTCGGCGACCGCGCCGAGTGCGCTGGTTCGGACCGGATCCTGTTCGTTGCGCAACCGCGTCAACAGGGACAGCAGTTCGGTGATGACCGATGGATCGCGACTTCCCACCGCCGCCGTGACGAGTTGCGGGTAGGCGGTGGCACGCTCGTCGGCGGTCGGGCGCCGGATGGCTGCGGTCAGCGGCGGTTCGGCTTCCGCCCAGGTGAGTCGTGCGGTGAGCCTGTCGGTGACATCCGGTATGTCGGTGCCGCCGGGCCGGGACAGGAGTTCGCGGGCGATCGCTGCCCGAGCTGGACCGGGAATCATGTCGAGCAGGGCGAGATCCACCGTTGCGGGCGCCGAGCCCGGCCGCGCGAGGTCGGCTCCGGCGATCGCGGCGCGTCGCGACGGTGGAAGTGCGCGCAGGAATTCGCGCTTCGACCGGGTGCCGAGATATGCCTGGCGCAGTTCGTCGTCGGACAGCGATCGCATTGCCCGCCACAACGCGGGGCCGGCCAGCGCGCGGCCGTTCCCGCTCGGATGCAGCATCAGTCGATGAACTGCGCGCGGGTCGTGGCGTGCGAGTTTTCCGACGACCGGGTTCAGTGTTGTCACCGGGACGAAATCGATGGCTGCCGCGGCCAGGGCGAGCAATCGGTCGGGTGCGTAATCCGCCGCGGCGACCGGGCTCGCGGTGACCCATGCCCACAGTTCTCGCCACTCGGCGCGGTCCGCTTGCCCTGACCGTGCCTCGACGAAATCGAAGACGACACCGATGTGCTTGCTGGACAAGGTAGTCCGGTTCGCTACCGCATACGCGAGCGTCGGCAGCCATTCGGTGACCACATCGGGCGAACACGAAGGCAGGACCCGTGCCGCCTCCGCGTCCCCGTACAACGTCCGTAGCGTGGGAATCAGCGCATCCGCGATTTCCCGGCGGTCACCGCGCGCGAGCGCCCGGCGGATGCTCTTGCGGGTTCGTTGTGCGGCGTCCGGCAATCTGTCGACGACCACCGCGGGATCGACCCCGAGGCGGATCAATCCCGTCAGAGCGCGGGACGCGATCTCCTGATCCGCCGAATCAAGCTGTGCCAGAAGATAATCGCGCTGCTCACCGACGACCGCCAGAAGACTCGCCGTCCGCGCCCCGGCACGACCCCGCGCCGCCATCTCGTCGAGCAGCCTCGTCGACTCGGCGGTCCCGGCCGAGCGTCGAGCTTCGACCGCCAACGTCCGCATCCGCTGCCGCACGGACATCCCCGCAACTTCGTCCGCCAAGATTCTCCCCTTACCCTTCATGCCGCCCACCGTATCCGCCGGGAACACGGGTCTTCGTCTATACCGCCTGCTGACACCTCCCCGGGGGTACGGCAGTCTGACAGCAGGGTAGTACCGCAGTCCAATGTGCCTGTGTGCCACGGCTTTCTACTGTCTGCTCATGCTGACACGTACGTTGATCCTGCCGATCTGCACCATCGCCTTGTTGCTGACGAGCTGTACTACGAGCTCCGCGGAGGCGCCCGCCGTCGCGCCCGCACGGCTGGACTCGGTGCGGGCAGACCTTGCCGGATTGGTGCAGTCCGGAGCCGTCGGCGCCGTCGCGACCCTGACCGACAACGGTGCGACGGCGGTGATGAGCGCCGGGGTCGCCGATCTCGTCGAGGGCGCACCGATTCCTGATGATCGACCGCATTACGTGCGGGTCGGCAGCATCACCAAGACGTTCACGGCGGCGGTGGTCTTGCAGTTGGTCGCCGAGGGGTGGGTGGTGCTGGATGCGCCGGTGGAGAAGTACCTGCCGGGTTTGCTTCGTGGTGACGGCGTGGACGGGCAGGCGATCACGGTTCGTCAGCTCCTCGGTCACCGCAGCGGATTGCCGGTTCCGCGTTCGTTCGAACTGACGGAGCACCAGGCGGCCGTCGTCGGCCGCACCTTCACACCGGAGGAGGAGATGGCGATCATCCTGCAGTCGCCCGCCGAGTCGGCCCCCGGCACCCGCTTCCAGTACAACAACACCAACTACCTGGTAGCGGGGATGCTGATCGAGGCCGTCACCGGTCGCTCGTACGCCACCGAGCTCGCCGACCGCATCATCACCCCGCTCGGCCTGACGCACACCTACCTGCCCGCCACCGGCGAAACCGGTCTGCGCCGACCCCACCTGTCCGGCTACACCACGGTCGACGGAAACGTCACCGACGAAACCCTCATGGAACCGTCCCTGCCGTGGGCCTCGGGCGCCCTGGTCAGTACCGGCGCCGACCTGAACCGCTTCTACCTCGCACTGGTGTCGGGCCAGGTGGTTCCGCCCGCCCAGTTGCGCGACATGCTCGACGGCGTCGACATGGGCGAAGGCAACGGAATGTCCTACGGACTCGGCATCGGCTACGCCCAGCTCCCTTGCGGCACCCGCTTCGTCGGCCATAACGGCAACGTCCGCGGCTTCAGCGCCCTCGCAGGCGCCACCACCGCGGGCCGCGCCTTCACCTACTCCTACACCGGCACCCCGGCCGCCACGGGCATGGGCGCCTGGCTCACCAGCGGGCTCTGCGGCTGACCACTCGCAACGCTCGGCGAAGGTTGTTTCCGGTACCGCGGTACCGGGTTACCGTCGAAGAATGCAGCTTCAACCAGATCAGGGCGAGTGGGTGTCTCCGGCGTGCACCCTGCCCACGGCGGAGCAACCGATCCGGGTCGCCGAGTTCGACCAGCTTTTCCGCAGCTCTGCACGCACAATCCGACGTCGCGATCGGACGCGGCTCGACGTGGTCCTCGATCCGGGTGCCGAGGCGGTGGCGCGCGAGCTGGCCGGGCGTGAGAGCCGCTGCTGCTCGTTCTTCACCTTCGACTTCGCTGCCGAGGAGGAGGGTTTGATGATGGGAGTCGGTGTTCCGGCGAACCACGTCGATGTACTCGACGCCTTCGCCTCACGCGCCTCGGCCGCGATCGGGGCGGCCGGGTGAGCTCTGCGCGGACCGGCTTACTCGCATTCGCTGCAACCTCGTCACCGTCGCGGATCGGTATTCGGGATGTGCGCCCATGACCGTGTTGCGTTCCATCCTGCTGTTCGCCCTGGCCGCCGTTGCCGAGATCGGCGGCGCCTGGCTGGTCTGGCAGGGCGTGCGCGAACACAAGGGTGTGGCCTGGATCGGCGCCGGAGTCATCGCCCTCGGCCTCTACGGTTTCGTCGCCACACTGCAACCCGACGCCGATTTCGGGCGGATCCTGGCCGCCTACGGCGGGGTGTTCGTCGCCGGATCCCTGCTCTGGGGCATGGCATTGGACGGCTTCCGCCCCGACCGCTGGGACATGATCGGGGCGACAATCTGCCTGCTCGGCGTCGCGATCATCATGTACGCCCCGCGTCCTACCTGACCACGAAATCTCCCATCATCGCCATGTCCTCGTGCTCGAGGTTGTGGCAGTGCAGCATGAACGGGCCCGGATAGTCGGTGAAGCGGACCGCGACTTCCACGGCTTCGGCGGGACGGACGTCGACGGTGTCCTTCCAGCCCGCATCGAAGGGCCCAGGCGGGCGGTTGTTACGGGAGACGACCTGGAACGGGTCGAGATGGACATGGACGGGATGGTGGACATCGGTGATGAAACGCCAGATCTCGACGGTGTCGAGACGCGGATCCGCCAGTGCGCGGCCGGGTTCGTACGGCCTGCCGTTGACGGACCAGCCGCCCGGGCCGAGCTGGAACAGGAAGGTGCGCTCGGCGACTGCGGTCGCCGGGTCGAGGTGTTCGATCGGGGCCAGGCGGTCCGGGACGGCGGTGTCGTCGTGCAGCGTGGGGCCGGTGATGTCGAAGCGGAGGATGTCGGCGGCCGGGCCGGTGCCGAAAGTGTTGCGGAGACGCACCGACGTGCCGGGCGGGTACGCGGCGAAATCGATGACCACATCGAAACGTTCGCCGGGGGAGATGTCGATGTGGTCGTGCGGCAGTGGACGATCCAGAAGGCCACCGTCGCTGCCGATCTGCACGAAAGGCTCTGCGCTGGAACCGGGTTCGAGTGTCAGCCGGTAGCGGCGCGCGTTCGATCCGTTGAGCAGCCGGAACCGGTATCGCACCGGTGACACCTCGAGCCGTGGCCACGGTGCACCGTTGACCAGGACCACATCGCCGAGCACACCGTTCATGTAGCGATCGGTGACCCCGGGGGTGTGCAGGTCGGGGTCGATCAGCGGATAGGCGAACGAACCGTCTTCGGCGAAGGAACGGTCGCAGATGAACAGCGGAATGTCACGGTCGCCGCGGGGCAGCGGCAAGGAATCCTCTATCTCGTCGCCGACGAGGTGGAAACCGGCCAAGCCCCGCCACACGGCGGGACCGGTGAAACTGTGCCGGTGATCGTGATACCACAGCGACGCGGCGCGTTGCCGGTTCGGATACAGGTAGGTGCGTTCCCCGTAGGCGAGGTTGCCGGTGGTCGCCGCGGCACCGTGGCCGTGGGCGCTGTGCCGCGGCGCCGCCGTTGCCCCGACCGGCAGGATCGCATCCATCGGGTACCCGTCGCTGTCGGCGGGGGTGTGTCCGCCGTGCAGGTGCACCACCGTCGGGTGCGGCAGTTCATTGCGGTGCCGCACCGAGGTCGCCCGACCCGACCGTGCCCGGATCGTCGGTCCGGGGAAACTGCCGTGATAGGTCCACGCCTCGGTGCGTACGCCGGGCAGGATGTCGAGTTGCGCTGTGCGCTGGGTGATCTCGTAGTAGTCGGTGTTCGCGTCGGACCGGATCGGCGCCAGTTCCGGGGGAATCGGGAGCCGCGCCCGGAACGCGTCTGCTGATGCTCATCGCCGCCACCGCCACGCCCAGCTCACCTGCAGCGCGGTGCCGATCGACAAGGCGACGGCGAGGGGAATGTGCACGGCGAGCACCCGTTCCTCACCGAGCGGGATCAGCGCCGCCGCGATCAGCAACTGGATCACCGCGGTGCGCACCGGCCACGCCGGGCCACTGCCCTTGCGCCACAACAACACCGATGCGACCACCTGCACCAGGAACACCACCCCGACCAGCCCACCGTTGCGGCTGTGCATCGCCAAGGCCTCGAAATGCCCGGCCAGAAACCCGCCGGCCAGTGCCGCCTGAGCGAACACCAGCGCGGCGGCGACGGTCACCGTCGCCCGAAACACCGCCACCGGCCACCGGGGGTGCGCGATCGCCGCGGTCACCGGCGGACCTGCCGCACACCACGGCGCCACACGTCGGCGATGGCGCCGGTGGCGGTGATATCGGTGGTCGGGTCGCCCTCGACGAGCAGCAGGTCGGCCCGCGAACCGGGCACGATCCGACCACGATCGGCCAACCCGAACCGATCCGCCGGTCCGCTGGTCGCCGCCGCCAGCACCTCCAGCGGAGACAACCCGATCTCGCTCAGCAAGACCAGTTCCCGATGCAAGCTCGCACCATGAGTGGGCGCGAACGGATTGGCATCAGTGCCCGCGAGAAGCGGCGCACCTGCGCGAAACAGCGCCCGGGCCACCCGCAGAGCGTCCTCGAAAGAACCCGGGCGCGCACAATCCGCCGCGTTCTCGTGGTGGTCGCCGAGGGCTTCGAAGTAGACCAGTGTGCTCACCACGAAGACGTTCTCGGCGGCCACCCGCTCGACCAGGTCGGCGGTGTGCGGCGAGATGTCGGTCCAGACGTGAGCCAGCCCGTCGACGCCCGCGTCCAGCGCGATGCGCACCTCACCCTCGGTGATCGCGTGCGCGATGACCCGCAAACCCGCCCGATGCGCCTGCTCGGTCAGGGCGGTCGCGGTCGCGGCGGACAGCACCGGCAGCTCGGCCCCGTGCACGGCGCCGTCGTCGACGACGATCTTCAGGTAGTCCGCGCCTTCCGCCAGCCTGGCCCGCACGAAGTCCGCGGCCTGTTCGGGGCCGGAGATGGTGTCGAACGGTGCGAGTCCGAGTTCGGCGACACCGGGCGCGGCGAGCAGCTGACTGGGGTGACCGCCCGGCGCGGTGGCCAGTGTGCCTGCGCTGAGGAAGTCGGCCACATCGTCACGGGTGGTGGCCAGCGCGCGTTGGGCGAGCAGCACCTCGGGCAGGCAGAACATGTCGAGTTCGGTCGTCACTCCGAAGGTGAGCGCGCGGGCCAGGTCTCCGTCGAAGATGTGGGTGTGGCAGTCGATCAAACCCGGAAGCAAGGTGCGACCTGTGCCGTCGACCTCCACCTCGGCCGGGGCGTGATCGTCGACCACGATGCGGTCGTCCTCGATGAGCACGCTGGTGTGCTCGACGCTCCGCTCGCCGTCGAAAACCCGGACATCACTGATTCGAGTACGCATGGAACCTCCTTGGTGGAAAACGGATTCGCCGACGAAGAGGCAGCCGTGCCGCCGAATGTGACGAGCACGCCAGATTTCTGTGCGATGGATCACAGATTCCGAGGCGGCTGTCACACTTCGGCGGTCCGGCCACCTCTTCGTGGGAAGACCTGTTTCCGTTGGACCGGAGGACACCATGACCGCTGACATCGACAACGCCACCGAGCTGTTCGTCGGCTACCGCGAACTGCTGTTCTCGGTGGTCTACAACATGCTCGGCAGTGTCGCCGACACCGAGGACGTGCTGCAGGAAGTGTGGTTGGCCTGGCAGTCCCGGTCGGTCGGCAGCAGCGAACCCGTCGACAACCCCCGCGCCTACCTCACCCGGATGGCGGTGAACCAGGCCCTCGCCCGCCGCGCCACGCTGAGCCGGCGCCGCGAAGACTATGTGGGGCAATGGCTTCCGGAACCGTTGCTCGACGGTGAGCCCGACGGGGCGACAACCGTGGAACGCACCGAAGCGTTCTCGATGGCGATGCTTGTCGTCCTGGAATCGCTGACTCCGCTCGAGCGGGCCGTCTTCGTCCTCAACGAGGTGTTCGCCTATCCGCACACCGAGATCGCCGAGATGGTCGACCGTTCACCCGCCGCCGTCCGGCAGATCGCTCATCGCGCTCGCGCGCACGTTCGGGCGCGGCGTCCCCGAACCCAGGTCGACCCGCGCGTCTGCCGGGCGGTCACCGAACGTTTCGTTGCCGCGGCCATGGGCGGTGACCTCGAAGAGCTCCTGGCGATCCTCTCACCGGAGGTCACCTTGTGGACCGACGGCGGCGGCACCGGACCGGCGACGAGCTTGCGGCCGGTGCACGGCCAGACCGCCGTCGCCGCGGTCTTCATGGCCGTCGCCGCGGCCGGGCTCGACGGCTATCGCGTGGGTTGGCGCACGGTCAGTGGTGACCCGTGCGCCGTCGTCTTCGACGGTGACGCGCCCCTGGCGGTGGTGGTACTGGATGTCGCCACCGACGACACCGTGATCGGGATCTATTCGGTCACCAACCCCGAAAAGCTCACCCACTTGCACAAACTCACCCGCTGAGAGGTCGGCACTCCCGAGTGAAGCACGCTTCGATCCGCTACTCAGCGGATGAAGTGGGCTGCCCGTTCTGCCAGGTCGAGAACGGGCTGGGGGAACAGGCCGAGCAGCACGGTCGCGCCCGCGGTGAAGGCGACGACGAGGACGGTCGCGAACGGCGACGTCGCGGTCGGGGCGTCGGCGGGCGGATCGGTGAAGAACATCAGCACGATGACGCGGACGTAGAAGAACGCCGCGATGGCGCTGCACACGACACCGATGACGACCAGGAAGATGTAACCGGCACCGGAAGCGGCGGCGAATACCGCGAACTTGCTGACGAATCCGCTGGTCAACGGAAGACCGGCGAACGACAGCAGCAGCAGCGCGAAAACCGAGGCCAGCCAGGGGGACCGCTTACCGAGACCGGCCCACTGCGACATGGCGGTCGCCTCGTCGCCGGAACCGTCGCGCACCAGACTGACCACCGCGAACGCACCGACGGTGCCGAGACCGTAGGCCAGCAGATAGAACATCACCGCCGCCAGGCCCGCGGAATCGGCGGCGGTCATGCCGACGAGCAGGAACCCGGCGTGCGCGATGGAGGAGTAGGCGAGCATCCGCTTCACATCGGTCTGGGTGACCGCCATGACCGCGCCGACCACCATCGTCGCCACCGCGACGGCGGCGAGCACGGGCCGCCAATCATCGCTGAGCGCACCGGTTCCCACCATCAGCACCCGCATGGTCGCCCCGACCGCGGCGATCTTGGTCGCCGCCGCCATGAACGCGGTGATCGGGGTCGGCGCGCCCTGATACACGTCGGGCACCCACGCCTGGAACGGCACGGCACCGATCTTGAACAGCAGACCAACGGCCAGCATCGCGATCCCGAGCAGGGCGAGAGTGGCATCGTCGCCCTGCTTGTCCAGTGCCGCACCGATTTCCGGCAGCGAGACGGTGCCGGTCTGCCCGTAGAGCAGGGCGACACCGTAGAGGAAGAACGCGGAGGAGAAGGCGCCGAGCAGGAAGTACTTCAGCGCCGCTTCCTGCGACAGCAACCGCCTGCGCCGGGCGAGTCCGCACAGCAGATACAGCGGCAGCGACAGCACCTCGAGCGCGACGAACATGGTGAGCAGATCGTTGGACGCGGGAAACAGCAGCAACCCGCCGAGGGCGAGCATGGTCAGCGGGAAGACCTCGGTGGTCGAGACGCCCGCCCGCACGGCGGCGAGTTCGTTGGCGCTGCCCGGCACCGACGATGCCTGGGGGGTGAAGGCGTCGACGCCGCGTTCGAGGACGGCGGCGGCCCGGCTCCAGGTGCCCGGTCCGCTGCGCACGCGCCGTACCGCACCGCGCTCGGCGATCAGCAGCAGTCCGAGCAGACCGATCACGAGAATGGTGCCCTGTAGGAACAAGGTGACGCCGTCGATCGCGACGGCGCCGACCACGGCGGTGGCCTCGGTGCCGGCGAGCAGTACCACAGCGACCAGTGCGGCGAGCACACCGGCGATGCCGAGCACCACATGGGTGCCGTACCGGTAGGCGCGGGGCGCGAACGCCTCGACCAGCACACCGACGACGCCGACGGCGAACACGATCAGCATCGGTGCGAGCAGGTGGTATTCGATGCTCGGCGCGGTCAGCGGGGCCGCGAGCTCGTTGATGGTCACGGAGTCCGTCCTCATTTGTGTCCGCCGGTGGGTGCTGCTTCGGGAGCGGGGACCTTCGGCGCCGGATCCTGCTTACCGATGGTCGACAAGGTCTGTCCCACAGCGGGATTCACCAGATCGAGCATCGGCTTCGGGTACAGGCCGAGCACCAGCAGGGCAACGAGCAGTGGGACGACCACGGCGAGTTCGCGTGGCACCAAATCGCGCAGGTTCTCGTTGCCCTCCCGCAGCGGGCCGGTCATCAGTCGCTGGTAGAGCCACAGCACGTAGATCGCGGCAAGGACAAGCGCACCGGTCGCCACGACCGCGGCCACTTCGTATCGGCTGAATGTGCCGACCAGCACCAGGAATTCGCTGACGAACGGAGCGAGTCCGGGCAGCGACAGCGTCGCGAGTCCGGCGATGAAGAACGTGCCCGCCAGCACGGGGGCGACCTTCTGCACGCCGCCGAAATCGGCGATCATCCGGCTGCCGCGCCTGCTGACGAGGAATCCGGCGATGAGGAACAGTGCGGCCGTGGACAGTCCGTGGTTCACCATGTACAGCGTGGCACCGGACTGGGCCTGGGAGGTCATGGCGAAGATGCCGAGGATGATGAACCCGAAGTGCGAGATGGAGGTGTAGGCGATGAGGCGCATCACGTCGGTCTGCCCGATCGCGAGCAGCGCACCGTAGAGCACACCGATCACCGCGAGGGTGATGACGAGCGGGGCGAAGGTGTCGGAGGCGAGGGGGAACAGCAGCAGGCAGTAGCGCAGCATGCCGAAGGTGCCGACCTTGTCGACCACCGCCATCATCAGCACCGCGCTCGACGGGGTGGCCGACACGGCGGCATCGGGCAGCCAGGTGTGCAGCGGCCACAGGGGAGCCTTCACCGCGAAGGCGAACATGAACCCGAGGAACAGGGCGTTCAAGACCGCCGTACTACCGCCGAGCTCGCCGTTGTTGGCCGCTTCGACCACCACCCGCAGATCGAAGGTGCCCGCCGAGCCCTCACCGAGACCGGCGCGGGCGGTAAGCACGTACAACCCGATCACCGCGGCCAGCATGATCAACCCACCGAACAGGTTGTACAGCAGGAACTTCACCGCCGCGCGCGAGCGTTGCGCGCGTACGGCGGCGTCGGTGGTCCGGGCGCCGAAGCCGCCGATGAGGAAGTACATCGGGATCAGCATGGCTTCGAAGAAGATGTAGAACAGCAGGATGTCGAGGGCGAGGAACGAGATCAGCACCATCGACTCGACCAGCAGCATCAACGCCATGTACAGGTGGGCGTTCTTGCGGCCGTCGCCGCTGTCGTCGTTCCAGCCCGCCAGGATCAGCAGCGGCACGAGCAGCGCGGTGAGCAGTACCAGGGCGGTGGCGATGCCGTCGAGGCCGAGGGTGTAACCCACGCCGAACGCCGGGATCCACTCGTGGGATTCGACGAATTGGTACTGCTCACCGCCGGGCTGGAACTTCGCGGTCAGTACGACGGCGAGCACGAACACACCGAACGACACCGCGAAGGCGAGTGCGCGGGCCAGGGTGCGCTGGGCGGCGGGGACCGCGAGCACCGCGACGGCACCGATCGCGGGGGCGAGCCAGAGCGTCGTCAGCCAGGGAAACGAGTTCACCAGAACCTCACCGCGAGCAGGGCAGCGGCCACCAGGGCCGCGCCGGTGAACATGGACAGGGCATACGAGCGGACGAAACCTGTTTGCACGCACCGGGTTCGGGCCGACAGCCCGCCGATGGCGGCAGCCGTGCCGTTGACGATTCCGTCGACACCCTTGGCATCGACGAATACCAGCGCCCGGGTGAGGTAGCGGCCGGGACGTTCGAACGCCGCTTCGTTGACGGCATCACCGTAGAGATCCTTGCGCGCGGCGCGGGTGAGCACGGTGACCGGCTCCGGCGCGACCTCGGGTACCGCCGACTCGGCGTACTTGCGGTAGGCCACGGCGACACCGATCGCGACCACCGTCAACGCGAGTCCGGTGACGACGATGGGCGGGACGACGGGTTCGGCGTGGTGCGAGCCGACGACGGGTTCGAGCCAGTGCACCAGCGACGAACCCCACACGAACAGTCCACCGGCGAACACGGATCCGAGGGCGAGCAGGATCATCGGCCCGGTCATCACCGCGGGGGATTCGTGCGGGTGGGTGTCGGGTTTCCAACGGCGTTCACCGAAGAACGTCATCAGCATGACGCGGGTCATGTAGAACGCGGTGAGCCCGGCGCCGAGCAGGGTGACCACCCCGAGCAGGACACCGGTGGTGCCGCCGTGGTCGAAGGCGGCCTCGATGATCTTGTCCTTGGAGAAGAAGCCCGACAGTGGTGGCACGCCGATGATCGCCAGGTAGCCGAGCCCGAAGGTGACGAAGGTGATCGGCATCAGGGTGCGAAGTCCGCCGTAGCGGCGCATATCGGTTTCGTCGTTCATCGCGTGCATCACCGAGCCGGCACCGAGGAACAACCCGGCTTTGAAGAAGCCGTGGGTGAGCAGGTGCATGATCGCGAAGGCATAGCCGGCCGGGCCGAGACCGACGGCGAGGATCATGTAGCCGATCTGGCTCATCGTCGAGGCGGCCAGGGCCTTCTTGATGTCGTCCTTGGCGCAGCCGATGATCGCGCCGAACAGCAACGTCACCGCGCCGACGGCGAGCACCGCTGCCTGCGCGCCGGGGGCGAGATCGTAGACCGGGTTGGCGCGCGCGATCAGGTACACACCGGCGGTGACCATGGTCGCGGCGTGGATGAGCGCCGACACCGGCGTCGGGCCTTCCATCGCGTCACCGAGCCAGGACTGCAGTGGCACCTGCGCGGATTTACCGCACGCGGCGAGCAGCAACATCAACCCGATCACGGTGAGCGTGGCCTCGCTCGCACCCGGTGCGGCCGCGAACACGGTGCGGAAATCGAACGAACCGAAGGTCGCGAACATGACCATCATGGCGATGGCCAGACCCATGTCACCGACTCGGTTCACCACGAACGCCTTCTTGGCCGCTGTTGCGGCGGAAGGCTTTTCGTACCAGAACCCGATCAGCAGGTACGACGCCAGACCCACGCCTTCCCAGCCGAGGTAGAGCACGAGGAAGTTGTCGGCCAGGACGAGCACGAGCATGGCAGCCAGGAACAGGTTGAGGTAGCCGAAGAAGCGGCGCCTGCCCGGATCGTGGCTCATGTAGCCGATCGAATAGAGGTGGATCAGGGAGCCGACGCCGGTGATGAGCAGCGCGAAGCAGATCGACAGCTGATCGAGTTGCAGCCCGAAGGCGACCTGCATCTGCGCCACCGGCACCCAGGTGAACAGTTCCAGATGCTGGGCGCGGTCGGCGTCGGCGCGACCGAGCATGGCGACGAACGCGACGACCGCGACGACGAACGAACCGAGCGCGGCGGCCGTACCGAGGTAGTGCCCCCAGCCGTCGGCGCGGCGCCCGAGCAACAGCAGAACGATCGCGCCGACCAGGGGGATCGCGGGCAGCAGCCACAACGTTGCGGTACCCATGTCAGAACTTCAGCAGGTTGGCGGCGTCGACCGAGGTCGACCGGCGGGCACGGAAGATCGTCATGATGATCGCGAGACCGACGACGACCTCGGCGGCGGCCACGACCATGGTGAAGAAGGCGATCACCTGACCGTCGAGGTCGCTGTGCAGCCGGGCGAAGGTGACGAAGGCCAGGTTCACCGCGTTGAGCATGAGCTCCACACACATGAACACCACGATCGCGTTGCGCCGCAACAGGACTCCGGCGGCGCCGATGGTGAACAACAGCGCGGACAGGAACAGGTAGTTCTGGGGGTTCACCGCTTGCCTTCCTCGTCGGCCGTCGGGTTGTCGCCGCGTGCCGCGCCCGCCGCCAGGAACAGCGCTTCTTCGTGGGCGCGGGTGCGGCGGTGGCGCAGGATGGTACTCACCGAGTGTTCGGCGTAGGAGCCGTCGGGCAGCAGGGCCGGGCTGTCGACGGCGTTGTGCCGGGCGAAGACGCCCGGTGTCGGCTGCGGGGTGACGCGTTCACCGCCGGTACGGAAACGGTCACGTGACATCTCGCGCTGACCCCGGCGCGGCGTGAAGTGTTCGCGGTGGGCCAGCACCATGGCGCCGATGGTGGCGGTGATCAGCAGGGCGCCGGTGAGTTCGAATGCCCAGACGTAGCGCAGGAAGATCAGCTCGGCGAGTTCGGCGATCACATCTCGTTCGCCGAAACCGTTGCCCGCGAAGCGGGTACCGTCTCCGCTCAGCGCTGACCCGATGCCGCCGATGAGCAGCAAACCGAATCCGAGGCCGACGATCGCGGCCGCGATGCGTTGCCCGCGCAGGGTTTCGCGCAGCGATTCGGCCGAGTCGACACCGACGAGCATCAGCACGAACAGGAACAGCATCATGACCGCGCCCGTGTACACCACGATCTGCACGACACCGAGGAACAGTGCGTCCTGGGCGATGTAGAACACGGCGAGCGCGATCATGGTCGCGGCCAGGCACAGTGCCGAGTGCACGGCCTTGGCCGCGGTCACCATGCCGAGCGCGCCGAGCACGGCGATGGGGGCGAGCACCCAGAACAGCACGGCTTCCCCGGTGGAGGTGGCGGCGATGTCGGCGGCCAGCAGGGTGCTCATCGCAGGACCTCCTCTTCGGACGCCGCGGGTCCGACACGACCGAGGTAGTAGTCGGCGGCGTCGGTGCCGGGCGCCATCGCGTGCGGCGGAGCGACCATGCCGGGCTCCATCGGCGCAAGCAGCCGGTCCTTCTCGTAGATGAGGTCGGCGCGGTTGTCGTCGGTGAGTTCGTATTCGTTGGTCATGGTGAGCGCCCGGGTGGGGCAGGCCTCGATGCACAGGCCGCAGCCGATGCAGCGCAGGTAGTTGATCTGGTACACCCGCCCGTAGCGTTCACCGGGGGAGAAGCGTTCGTCCTCGGTGTTGTCGCCGCCTTCGACGTAGATGGCGTCGGCCGGGCACGCCCAGGCGCACAGTTCGCAGCCGATGCACTTCTCGAGGCCGTCGGCGTAGCGGTTGAGCTGGTGGCGGCCGTGATAGCGCGGCGCGGTCGGCACCTTCTGTTCGGGGTAGAACTCGGTGTTGGGCTTCTTGAACATGGTCGCCCCGGTGACGGCGAACCCGGCGAAGGGATCGAGCAGACCGATCCGCGGTTCGGCGTCGGCGGTGCGTGGTGGAATCGGCGGCACCGGGAAACCGAGGAACACGGGCGAACTCGCGGGTTCCTCCGGCAGCGGCGGCAGCCCCTTCGTCCGGCCTGCCCGCACGAACATGCCGATCAACCCGACGGTGACGACGATGCCGGTGCCGACCAGGATGGGTGTCTGCCCGGGAATGCCCTCGATGTCGAGCACCCGCGCACCGGCCACGACCATGACCCACACCAGCGAGGTGGGGATGAGCAGTTTCCAGCCGAGGTTCATGAACTGGTCGTAGCGCAGTCGGGGCAGGGTGCCGCGCAACCAGACGAACACGAACAGGAACGTCCACACCTTGGCGGTGAACCACAGCACCGGCCACCACCCGGAGTTGGCGCCCTCCCACAGGCTGATCGGGAACGGTGCGCGCCACCCACCGAGGAACAGGGTGGTGGCGAGCGCGGAAACCGTTGCCATGTTGACGTATTCGGCGAGCATGAACATCGCGAACTTCAGCGAGGAGTACTCGGTGTGGAAGCCACCGACGAGCTCACCCTCGGCTTCGGGCAGGTCGAACGGTGCCCGGTTGGTCTCACCGACCATCGCCACGCAGTAGATCAGGAACGACGGCAGCAACAGGAAGACGTACCAAGTGCCCTCCTGGGCGGTGACGATGCCGGAGGTCGCCATGGTGCCCGAGAGCAGGAACACCGTCGCGAAGGTCAGTGCCATCGCGATCTCGTAGGAGATGACCTGTGCGGTCGAACGCAGCCCGCCGAGCAGCGGATACGTCGAGTTCGACGACCAGCCGGCCAGCACGATGCCGTACACGCCGATGGAGGTGATGGCCAGGATGTAGAGCACGCCGACGGGCATGTCGGTGAGTTGCAACGCGGTGCGGGTGCCGAAGAACGACACCTCCGGGCCGAACGGGATCACCGCGAACGCCATGAACGCCGGGATCACCGAGATGATCGGCGCGAGCACGTAGATCGGCTTGTCGACGATGGCGGGGATGATGTCTTCCTTGAGCGCCATCTTCACGCCGTCGGCGATCGACTGGAACATCCCGCCCGGCCCGACCCGGTTGGGGCCGACCCGCATCTGCATCCAGGCGACGACCTTGCGTTCGGCGTACACCGCGACCAACGGGACGAGCATCAGGTAGACGAACACCGCCAGCGCCTTGACCACGACCAGCCACAGTGGGTCGGTGCCGAAGACCGGCCCGGCGTCGGCCGCGAGGAGTAGCACACGATCACTCATGGCGGTGTTCCTTCATCCTGTCGTCGGCGCGGCGCAGGCGCACCACGGCGCCGGGCGTCACGCCGAGGGTGGTACCGACCGTGCAGCCGGGTGAGTGCAGCGGCAGCCACACCACCCGGTCGGGCAGGTCGGTGATCATCAGCGGCACGGTGATCTCGCCACGGTCGGTGGCGACGATGATGTGGTCGGCCTCGTCGGCTTCGATCTCGGCGGCGGTGGCGGCCGAGAGTCGGGCGACCGGTGGACGCGCGACACCGGCGAGGTTGGGTTCGCCGTCCTGCAGGCGACCGGCGTCGAGCAGCATCCGCCACCCGGCCAGCGCCGCCGTACCTGGACCGGGTGTGGGTCTGGTCCGGCTCGAGAATTCGGGCGCGGTGATCGGCTCACCGCTCCAACCACCGAGAGCGTCGAGTTCGGCCCGGGCCGCAGCGGCGTCGGGCAGTGCGATCGGGACACCCATTTCGGCGGCCAGAGAATGCAATACGCGCAGGTCCGACAGGGGTGCGGCGACGCGGCGGGTGGTGTCGAGAGGTGTGGCCGCGAACGGGCGCGGCCTGCCTTCCCAGGTGCGGAAGGTGCCCGTCTTCTCGACGACGGTGGCCACGGGGAACACGACGTCGGCGCGTTCGGTGACACTGCTGTGGCGTTGTTCGAGGCTCACCACGAACCGGGCGGCGTCGATCGCGGCCAGGGCCGCGGCCGGGTCGGGCAGGTCGGCGGGGTCAACGCCGCCGATCACCAGTGCGCCGAACTGGGCCGCGCCCGCGAGGATCGCCGAGGTGTCGCGGCCGGGACCGACGGGCAGTTCGCCACTCTGCCAGCGGTGACGAACCTGCTGGCGCGCGGTCGGATCGATGACGGGCCTGCCACCGGGCAGCAGACCGGGCAATGCGCCGGCTTCGAGCGCTCCGCGCTCACCGGCTCGGCGTGGCACCCAGGCGAGCGCGGCGCCGGTGGCCTCGGCCAACCGGACCACCGCCGACAACGCGCCCGGGCTACCGGCGAGCCGTTCGCCCGCCATGATGACCGCGCCGGGGGACCGAAGCAGGTCCATGAGTTCGGCGGCGTCCGGCGAGGTTTCGGTACGCACGGCATCGAGAACTTCGGCTTCGGCGCACGGTGGGGTCTGGATGAGTGCACCGGAGAGTCGTTCGAGCCCTCGAGAAGCGAACGGCGCCAACGACACCACCCGCAGACCTCGGTTGCGCACCGCTTTACGCAGGCGCAGGTAGACGATCGGCGATTCCTCTTCGGGTTCGAAACCGACCAGCAGCACCGCGGGGGCTTTGCTCAGTGCCGTGTAGTCCACGTCGATGCCACGTCCGGCGACGCACGCGGCGAGGAACCGTTCCTCCTCCTCGGAGTGCACGCGCGCGCGGAAGTCGATGTCGTTGGTGGACAGCACCATTCGCGCGAACTTGCTGTACGCGTAGGCCTCTTCCTCGGTGACGCGCCCACCGACCAGCACACCGGCGTTGCCGATGGCGGCCTGCAATCCGGTCGCGGCGGCGGCCAGGGCCTGGGGCCAGGACGCGGGGGCGAGCACACCGTCCCAGCCACGCACCAGTGGGGTGGTGAGGCGGTCGCGTTCGGTGGCGTAGGCGAAGGCCCAGCGGCCCTTGTCGCAGTTCCATTCCTCGTTGACCTGCGGGTCGTCACCGGCCAAGCGCCGCAGCACTTTCCCGCGCCGGTGATCGGTGCGTTGCGCGCAGCCCGATGCGCAGTGCTCGCACACACTGGGTGTGGAGACCAGGTCGAAGGGGCGGGCACGGAACCGGTAGGAGGTGCCGGTGAGCGCGCCGACCGGGCAGATCTGCACGGTGTTGCCGGAGAAGTACGAGTCGAGCGGTTCGGCCTGGGCGATACCGACCTGTTGCAGCGCACCACGATCCATCAGTTCGATGAACGGGTCACCGGCCACCTGCTGGGAGAACCGTGTGCACCGGGCGCACAGCACGCACCGTTCCCGATCCAGCAGCACCGCCGACGACAGCGGTATGGGCTTCGGGTAGGTGCGTTTCTCACCTTCGAAGCGGGACTCGGCGCTGCCGGTGGACATGGCCTGGTTCTGCAACGGGCATTCGCCGCCCTTGTCGCACACCGGGCAATCCAGCGGATGGTTGATCAGCAGCAGTTCCATCACCCCGCGCTGAGCCTTCTCGGCGACCGGGGAGCTGAGCTGGGTGCGCACCACCATGCCGTCGGTGACCGGAATCGTGCAGGAGGCCACCGGTTTCCGTTGACCTTCGACCTCGACGATGCACTGGCGGCAGGCGCCGACGGGGTCGAGCAGTGGGTGGTCGCAGAAGCGGGGGATCTGCACGCCGATCAGTTCGGCCGCGCGGATCACCAGGGTGCCCGCAGGGACCTGGATGGTGGTGTCGTCGATGGTGACGCTCACCAGATCGGCGGGCACCACGCCGGAGTTGTTGCCGGGTGCGATCGCTGTCATCGGGTCGCCTTTCCTGAGGCCCACGCCGTGGCGCGGGCCGGGTCGAACGGGCAGCCGCCGCGACGCTGATGCTCGAGGTATTCCTCGCGGAAGTACTTCAGCGAGGAGAAGATCGGGCTGGCCGCGCCGTCACCGAGCGCGCAGAACGATTTGCCGTTGATGTTGTCGGCGATGTCGGCGAGCTTGTCGAGGTCGGCCTCGGTGCCCTGACCCGCCTCGAGTCGATGCAGCAGTTGCACCAACCAGTAGGTGCCCTCGCGGCACGGTGTGCATTTGCCGCAGGACTCGTGGGCATAGAACTCGGTCCAGCGCAGCACCGCCCGCACCACACAGGTCGTGTCGTCGAAGATCTGCAATGCCTTGGTGCCCAACATGGAACCGGCGGCGGCGACACCTTCGTAGTCGAGGGCGACATCGAGGTGGTCGGCGGTGAACAGCGGTGTCGACGAACCGCCCGGTGTCCAGAACTTCAGGGTGTGCCCGGCGCGCACACCGCCTGCGTAGTCGAGCAGTTCGCGAAGGGTGATGCCGAGCGGTGCCTCGTACTGGCCGGGGCGGGCGACATGGCCCGAGAGCGAGTACAGGGTGAAGCCGGGCGACTTCTCACTGCCCATCGAGCGGAACCAATCGGTGCCGTTGCGCAGGATCGAGGGCACCGACGCGATCGATTCCACATTGTTGACCACCGTCGGGCAGGCGTAGAGACCGGCGACGGCGGGGAACGGTGGCCGCAACCGTGGCTGCCCGCGGCGGCCCTCGAGGGAATCGAGCAGGGCGGTTTCCTCGCCGCAGATGTAGGCGCCCGCACCGGCGTGCACGATCAGTTCCAGGTCGAAACCCGAGCCGAGGATGTCGTTGCCGAGGAATCCCGCGGCGTAGGCCTCGGCGACGGCGGCCTGCAGGCGGCGCAACACCGGGACGACTTCACCGCGCACGTAGATGAAGGCGGTGTTCGCGCGGATGGCATACGCGGCGATCACCACCCCCTCGATGAGCGTGTGCGGGGTGGCGAGCATGAGCGGAATGTCTTTGCAAGTGCCGGGTTCGGACTCGTCGGCATTGACGACGAGGTAGTGCGGTTTGGTCGTGCCGTCGGGGCCGGGACCCTGCGGGATGAACGACCACTTCATCCCGGTGGGGAAGCCCGCACCTCCGCGTCCGCGCAGACCCGCGTCCTTGACCGTTTGGATGACGTCGTCGGGCTGCATCCGCAGCGCGGCTCGCAGACCTTCGTATCCGCCGGTGCTGGAATAGGTGTCGAGCGTCCAGGACTGCGGACGATCCCAGTCTCGGCTCAGTACAGGGGTGAGCGTGGTCATCGCGCGCCCTCGCCGTCTCCGGAATCCGCTGCCGGGAAACCGGTTTCAGGGGCCGAGGCCGCTCCGTCGGCGACGCGCAATCCTGCCAGCGTGGGCTCGCCGGGAGCGCCCTCGAGGACACCCGGTCGTTCGTCGGGGAAGCCGGCGAGGATTCGCGCGGTCTCGCGGAACGTGCAGAGTGGGGCGCCGCGGCTGGGCCGCACCTGATGACCGGCACGCAGCGCGTCGGTGATCTCGATGGCCGATTCGGGGGTCTGGTTGTCGAAGAACTCCCAGTTCACCATCATCACCGGCGCGTAGTCGCAGGCGGCGTTGCACTCGATGTGTTCGAGGGTGACGGCGCCGTCGGGGGTGGTCTGACCGTGGCCGATCTCCAGATGCTGTTGCAGCGCTTCGTAGATCGCGTCACCGCCGAGTACCGCGCACAGTGTGTTGGTGCACACGCCCACGTGGTAGTCACCGGTGGGGGTCCGGCGGTACATCGAGTAGAAGGTGGCCACAGCGGTGACCTCGGCGCCGGTGAGCCCCAATTGCTCGGCACAGAAGTCGATCCCGGTACCGGTAACATATCCGTCCTCCGCTTGCACCAGATGCAACAGTGGCAGCAGAGCCGAACGCGGGTGCGGGTAGCGGGTGATGATGTCTTTGGCGTCGAGTTCGAGACGTTGGCGAATGTGCGGCGGATACGGCTCGGGCCGGACGGTGAGATTCAGCAGAACCGTTGGGCTCGCGGGCTTTTCGGTCATCGGTCTACCCCTCCCATGACGGGGTCGATGCTGGCGACGGAGGCGATGACGTCGGCGACCATGCCGCCCTCGCACATCGCGGCGACCGCCTGCAGGTTGGTGAACGAGGGGTCGCGGTAGTGCACCCGGTAGGGGCGCGTGCTGCCGTCGCTGACCATGTGCACGCCCAGTTCACCGCGCGGCGACTCGACGGCCGAATACACCTGTCCGGCAGGCACTCTGATGCCCTCGGTGACGATCTTGAAGTGGTGGATCAGCGATTCCATGGAGGTGCCCATGATCTTGCCGATGTGTTCGGGGGAGTTGCCGAGTCCGTCGGGGCCCAGTTTCAGGTCGGCGGGCCAGGCGATCTTCTTGTCGTCGATCATCACCGGGCCGGGACGCAACCGGTCGAGGCACTGTTCGACGATCTTGAGCGACTCGCGCATCTCGGCCACCCGGATCAGGTAGCGGCCGTAGCAGTCGTAGCCGGTGGTGGTCGGGATGTCGAACTCGTAGTTCTCGTAGCCGCAGTAGGGATCGGATTTGCGCAGGTCGTGGGGCAGGCCGGTGGCGCGCAACACCGGGCCGGTGATGCCGAGGGCCATGCAGCCGGTCAGGTCGAGGTAACCGATGTCCTGGGTGCGCTTCTTCCAGATGGGATTGGCGCTGAGCAGGTGTTCCATATCGCGCAACCGACCCGGCATGATGTCGAGGAGTTCACGCACCTTGGTGACGCCGTCGTCGGGCAGGTCCTGGGCGAGACCGCCGGGACGGATGAAGGCATGGTTCATCCGCAGGCCGGTGATGGTTTCGAAGACATCGAGGATGAGTTCGCGTTCACGGAAGCCGAACAACATCGGGGTGAGCGCGCCCAGTTCCATGCCACCGGTGGCCAGGGCCACCAGGTGCGAGGAGATGCGGTTGAGTTCCATCAGCAGCACGCGGACCACGGTGGCGCGTTCGGGAATCTGCTCGGTGATGTCGAGCAGTTTCTCCACGCCGAGGCAGTAGGCGGTCTCGTTGAAGAACGGGGACAGGTAGTCCATTCGGGTCACGAAGGTGACGCCCTGGGTCCAGTTGCGGAATTCCAGGTTCTTCTCGATGCCGGTGTGCAGGTAGCCGATGCCGCAGCGGGCCTCGGTGACGGTTTCGCCCTCGATCTCGAGGATCAGGCGCAGCACGCCGTGCGTAGAGGGGTGCTGGGGGCCCATGTTGACGACGATGCGTTCTTCACCGGCACCGTCGAGCACCTCGCCGACCTGGTCCCAGTCCTGGCCCGCCACGGTGACGACCCGTGGTTCGTCACGGCGGAAATCGGTGTCGGTCATCAGCTGTAGGTCCTCCGCTCGTCGGGCGGCGGTATGCGCGCGCCCTTGTACTCCACCGGGATCCCGCCGAGCGGGTAGTCCTTGCGCTGCGGGTGTCCGCGCCAGTCGTCGGGCATGGTGATGCGGGTGAGCGAGGGGTGCCCGTCGAAGAGGATGCCGAAGAAGTCGTAGGTTTCGCGTTCGTGCCAGTCGACGGTCGGATACACCGAGAACAGCGACGGGATGTGCGGGTCGGCATCGGGGACCGACACCTCGAGGCGTACCCGACGGCTGTGGGTGATCGACATCAGGTGGTACACGGCGTGTAGTTCACGCCCAGTTTCGTCGGGGTAGTGCACCCCGCTGACGCCGAGGCACAGTTCGAAGCGCAGCGAGCTGTCGTCGCGCAGGGCGCTCGCCACGTCGACGAGGTGTTCGCGGCGCACGTGCAGGGTGAGCTCGCCGCGGAAGACGACGATCTTCTCGATGACGGTGTCGAAGGCGATGACGCGGTGGGTGAGGGCAGCGCGCAGGGTGCCGACGAAGGCGTCGAACCAGCCGCCGTACGGGGGTGGCGTGCCGCCGGGCAGCACCACCGGGGTGACCAGGCCGCCGTAGCCGGACGTATCGCCGGTGCCGTGCACGCCGAACATGCCGTGGCGGGTACCGATCACCTCGTCCTCGGCCGGTTTGCGATGCTTGGGCGCCTCCGGGGTTTCCTCCGGAATGCCCTGCCCCGCAGTGTTGTCGGTGTTGTCGGGAGAGTCGAATGTCATCGCAGCAGGCCCTCCATACGGATGGTCGGGGTGCTGGCGAGCGCGGCCTGTTCGGCGGCGCGGATCGCTTCCTCGCGGTTGACGCCCATCGGCATCTCGGCGATCTTGGCGTGCAACGCGAGGATGGCGTTGAGCAGCATTTCCGGTCGGGGCGGGCAGCCGGGCAGGTAGATGTCGACCGGGACCACATGGTCGACGCCCTGCACGATGGCGTAGTTGTTGAACATTCCGCCCGAGGACGCGCAGACACCCATGGCCAGCACCCATTTGGGCTCGGTCATCTGGTCGTAGACCTGGCGCAGCACCGGGGCCATCTTCTGGCTCACCCGGCCGGCGACGATCATCAGATCGGCCTGGCGGGGCGAGGCGCGGAACGCCTCCATGCCGAAGCGGGCGATGTCGAATCGTCCGGCGCCGGTGGCCATCATCTCGATCGCGCAGCAGGCCAGGCCGAAGGTGGCCGGCCACAGCGACCCTTTACGCAGGTATCCGGCGAAATCCTCGACGGTGCTCAGCAGAAACCCGCTGGGCAGTTTCTCTTCGAGACCCATTATTTCCCACTCATTCCCAGCTGAGGCCGCCGCGGCGCCATTCGTAGGCGTAGGCGACCGACACATTGACGATGAACAGCGCCATCGCGGCGAACCCGAACAACCCGAGGGCGTCGAAATGGACGGCCCACGGGTAGAGGAACACGATCTCGATGTCGAAGATGATGAACAGCATCGCGGTGAGGTAGTACTTCACCGGGAAGCGTTGGCCCCCAACATCTCCCGGACCGCCTGCGATGGCGTGCGGTGTGGGCTCGATGCCGCATTCGTAGGGTTCGAGCTTGGCCCGGTTGTATCGCTTCGGGCCGACCAGCGCCGCCATGATGACGGAGAACACCGCGAACGCCGCGGCGATGGCGCCGAGTACGAGTGCGGGCACTTCGATGTTCACGACTGCACTTCCCCTCCTCGCTGGAGCAGGCCATGCCGTGTGGCGCGGCCGCGGACGGCAGCTTTCGGCGAGACGGGGCCGACAACGTTGTCCGCCGAACCGGGGCCTCGCCCGCTGTGCAGCGATGGCGGAGCGTTATACAGAACCCGCGCTCGTGTGAGCTAGAGCACAGACTATCGCTCTTTCAGGGGTGCGCCGCGCGTTTCGAGGGACTGTTTGATCGATTTCAGTACCGAGATTCATGAGCGAAACGGTGGTAATCCGCTCGGTGCACACACAACAGAACCACTGGGGTTACCAGTGGTTCTGTGGGTATGGGGGTGGCGTCGACTATGCGACGGAACAGGACACTGCGTTCAGCGGGCCTGGAGTACGCCCGCGACCGCGCGGGTGAGCTGCATCGGGTCGATCGGGTGCGACACCGAGGCCTCGGCCCGCGACCAGTTGGCCAGCCAGGCATCGTCGGGCCGGCCGGTGAGCACGACCACCGGCGGGCACTGCTCGATCTCGTCCTTGAGCTGCTTGGCGATCCCGAGCCCGCCCGCGGGCACGGACTCCCCGTCGAGAATCGCGAGATCGATCCCACCGGCATCCATCTGCTCGATGACGACAGGCGCGGTCGCGACCTCGAGGTAGTCGAGCTCCGGTAGATCCGGCCGGGGCCGTGGCCCCAGCGCAAGAATCACCTGTTGACGGGTATCGGCGTCATTGCTGTAGACCAGCACACGCAGCGGGGTGGAACGATCTGATTCGGCCACAAACGGATCGTACGTCGGGTCGGCAGGCGTGGTGGCGGGTTCGGCCGAACAGCCGATATCCGAATCTCCCACCACCGCCCGCCTATTCACCGGTGTGCTCCTAGCGTGCCGGTTCGTCTTTGAGCTTGGCGGCCATTTCGGCGGCGAGCTGGGGTTGTTCGACCTCCATCTTCTGGACATCGCGCGGCTGGCTCTGCTGGCGGCCGTGCAGGGTGGCGGGGCGGCGCACGACTGTCTGGTGCGGTTCTGGTTGCGTGCGCTCGCGCCGATACCGCCGGGCGATGTCGAAGGGTGGATCTACTGGAATGTGCCGGAGCCGCCCGGTGATCCGTCCGTCGACGAGATCGTCGCCTATGCCGAGCTGGTCGCGATGGTCTCCGACCCGGAACTGAACCGACTCCGTCGGGCACTGACTGTGGGGCCTAGGAGAATCGAACCCCTAGGCCCCGCCTTGACATGCGTCGGCTGAATTGCGGCCGAATGTCCGTCGATGTTGCCGAACTGCTCGTCGAGGAACCGGCGGCCCAGGATCGGCTGCCGGAGAACTCCGGTCTTCGACCGGCGCCAAAGGGAAGCTGCGGCCGCAGCCTGCCAACCACTACTGTGCGCTCACCGTCGGCTACCAGTTCCCGTCTTGAACTGCCTTGTGGCCCAATGGGATCACCGGAAGATCGTCTTCGATAGGCGGGTTCGGCTGTTCGTCGGCCAGCCAGTTGCCCGTGGGCTTGACGGCGGCGAGCTCGGCGGCCGGGCCGAGGTCTTCGGCGTCGGCGGCGTAGTAGTCGAACCACGGGAGGCCGTGTTCGGCGTAGGACTGCGCGGTGACGGGGGTGGAGGGGGCCGGTTCGCCGGTGATCTGTTCCCATTCGGCGGCGGAGGCGAGGTGGACGAAGATCCGGGCGTCGGCTTCGCGGTGATAGTCGTCGACGGGGCGGTGATCGGCGTAGATCTCCTGGCGCATCGTGCCGCCGGCGCCGAGACCCATTGATCTGGCTTGCGGGCGTGCGCGGCCTCGAGCTTTTCGGGCGGCACCGGCGGGGGCGCCACCGGGCGCACCGGACGGCCTGGGTGCGGCGGACGGGGCGGGCGCACTGCCGGGCGCTACGGGAGGGGGAGCGCCGACCGGACTTCCCGCAGGCGCACCTGCGACCGCGGCACCGTACGGCGGGGCACTCACCGACATCGGAGCGCTGTAAGCAGTTGTCGCCCAAGGTGGATTACCGCCCGGTGGAGGAGTCGGCAAATGCCGTGGGCGGGCCTCTTCCTGCTGCCTGCGCCAGGTCGCGAGCGCCGTTTCGGTGAGCCCGTGCACCGCCAACTGCACCCCACCCCACTGCTCGGCGCCGGTGACCTGACCTTCGACTGTCGCGCCGAGTCCCATCGGCACCGCGACGAACTGGCGCACGACACCGTCACCGGAGTTGATGCCGTCGAGCCACGGTTGGTCGGGCAGGGGGAGGTAGTTCTGCGGGTCCTTGCCCAGCACATCGCTCCACGGCTTGCCCGACACCGCGCACACCTTGCCGACTGCCACCTTCAAAGCGGCCGGGGTGGTGGCGGTGAACTTCAACCACAGGGCCTCGCGCTGGTAGACCGGCAGCATCACCCCGCCGCGTTCCCGCCATTCCTCGGGCACGGTGTCGGGGTAGTCGGCGACCCGCCTCAGCGGGAAGGTGCCGAGCCCCGGCGGCAACGGGTAGGTGCCCGTCTCGGGCAGCCGCAAGGTCCGCACGAATGTCACGCGCACCCCGCCCGGTAGTTCGAGTGCGTCCCCGGAAAGTTTCACCTCGGTTGCCATGTCCCACCCCTTCATTCGACCGGATGACGATCTCGCCCCCTGCCCGACGACGGTACTCATCGGACAGGCCCCCGTCCACGGCTTCTTCGACCGGGACCGACCGCCACGGCTCCGATCGCAGACCGCCCCGGCGTAACGCCCCCGAAGTCCGTTTCGAGAACCGTGATCAGGGGCCGATGGCGGCGTGGAAGGCATCGGCCGGGCCTGTTTCGGCGGGGTCGATGAGGTGGGCGAGGAACAGGCGGGTGGTGAGGGTTGGAGTGGGGGTGGTGACGGCGTGCCAGGGACGATCGAGGGGCGTGCCGGGGACGTCGATGGTGTGCAGGGCGCCGGAGCGGAGGTGTTCGCCGACGGCGTCGGAGTGGATGAGGGTGATGCCGAGGCCTTCGCGCGCGGCGGCGATGACGGCGCCGTGGGAGCCGAGCGTGAGGGTGGGCGGGTCGATCTGGAGGCGGTCGAGCAGGGCGAGGGTGGCTTCGCGGGTGCCCGAACCGGTGCCGCGCAGCAGCCAGGTGGTGTGGCGCGGGTCGGGGTTGTCGGTGCCGACGACGACCAGGGTGCTGGGGCGGCGCGCCTGGATGACCAGGCCCGCGTCGTGCGGCGGGCGCCCGGCGATGACGAGATCGGTTTCGTGGTGCTGCAATTCGAGGAAGAGCACGTCGCGCGGCTGGATCGACAGGCTCAGTTCCACATCGGGGTAGCGGCGGCGAAACGAGGCGAGCGGCCGCAGCACCACGGATTCGCCCGCGGTCGCCACGACGCCGATGCGTAATCGCCCGGCGTCGGCCTGCCGGACGGCGGCGTGCGCCTCCTTCATCAGACCGAGGATCCCCCGGCAGTATTCGGCGTACACCCGGCCCGCTTCGCTGAGCGCGATACCCCGTCCTGAACGAACGATCAGTTTGGCGCCGAGCTGCTTTTCGACATGGGTGACGGCGGCCGAGACGGCGGCTTCGGTGACGTGGAGTTGTGCTGCGGCACGGCGGATGGATCCCAGGCGGGCGACAGCGAGGAAAGTTTCCATCCGACCCGAACTGACCCTGCCCATACCCGACGGTAGCAAACTCAACGTTTCGGTTGAGCGTTGTCGGAAACATTCTGATTGTTTCCCCGGCCGGTGCCCCCCATCCTGGAATTCGCTACGGGACAGCGGATTCCACAGGAGGAACCATGGCGGAAGAAACCGAACGGGATCGTTGGGATCCGGGCGTACAGTCCTACGCCTCGATGGGCTATTACTCGCCCGACTACGTGCCCGCCGACACCGACGTGCTCGCCGTGTTCCGGGTGACCCCGCAGCCCGGTGTCGACCCGATCGAGGCGGCGGCCGCGGTGGCGGGTGAATCCTCCACTGCCACTTGGACTGTCGTGTGGACCGACCGGCTCACCGCGCATTCGAAGTATCAGGCCAAGTGCTACCGGGTCGATCCGGTGCCCGGCCGCGAGGGCGAGTACTTCGCCTATATCGCCTACGATCTGGATCTTTTCGAAGAAGGGTCGATCACCAACCTCACCTCCTCGGTGATCGGCAATGTGTTCGGGTTCAAACCATTGCTGGCATTGCGTCTCGAGGACATGCGCATTCCGGTGGCGTATGTGAAAACCTTCCAGGGCCCACCGCACGGCACGGTGATGGAACGCGAATACCTCAACAAATACGGCAGACCATTGCTCGGCGCCACGGTGAAACCGAAGCTCGGTTTGTCGGCCCGCAATTACGGGCGCGTGATCTATGAGGCCTGTAAGGGTGGCCTCGATTTCACCAAGGACGACGAGAACATCAATTCGCAGCCTTTCATGCGCTGGCGCGACCGGTACCTGTTCGCGATGGAGGGGGTGAACCGGGCGATGGCCGAAACGGGCGAGATCAAAGGCCATTACCTCAATGTCACCGCCGCGACGATGGAGGACATGTACGAGCGGGCCGAGTTCGCCAAGGAAATCGGGTCGGTCGTGATCATGATGGACCTGACCGTGGGTTATACGGCGATGCAGTCGATGTCGAAGTGGGCGCGGCGCAACGGCGTACTACTGCATCTGCACCGGGCCGGGCATTCGACGTTCACCCGGCAGAAGACACACGGGGTGAGTTTCCGGGTGCTGGCGAAATGGTGCCGGCTGATCGGGGTGGATCATCTGCACGCGGGAACTGTGGTCGGCAAATTGGAAGGCGATCCAGCGACGACCCGCGGTTTCTACGACACCTTGCGCGAGAATCACATTCCGGCGCAGCTGAGCAACGGCATCTTCTTCGATCAGGACTGGGCGAGCCTGCCCGGTGTGATGCCGGTGGCCTCCGGCGGTATCCACGCCGGGCAGATGCATCAGCTGCTCGACCTGTTCGGTGACGATGTGATCCTGCAGTTCGGTGGCGGAACGATCGGTCATCCGCTCGGTATCGCGGCGGGCGCCGAGGCCAACCGGGTGGCGCTCGAGGCGGTGGTCAAGGCCCGCAACGAGGGCCGCGACCTGCTCAAAGAGGGGCCCGATGTGTTGCGGACGGCGGCCTCGACGTGCCGCCCGCTCGAGGTCGCGCTGTCGACCTGGGGTGATGTCACCTTCGATTACACGTCCACCGACGCACCCGACGCGGTGCCGACGCCGAGCCTGTAGGGAGACCGGTCATGTATTTGCGACACGGGACGTTCTCGTATCTGCCCGAACTCACCGACACCGAGATCGCCGCCCAGGTGCGTTATGCGCTGCTCAACAACTGGCCGGTGTCGATCGAGTACACCGACGATCCGCATCCGCGCAACACCTACTGGGAGATGTGGGGTCTGCCGCTGTTCGATCTGGACGAACCCGATGGGGTGCTCGCCGAGATCAACGTCTGCCGGTCGACGTTTCCGCGCCACTATGTGCGGGTCAACGCCTATGACGCCACCTACACCAAGCAGACGACGGCGCTGAGTTTCCTGGTGCAGCGTCCGGCCGAGGAGCCCGGTTTCGAACTGGCTCGCGCCGAGGGCGCCGATCGCCGCCAGATCTACAGCGTGCGGTCCTATGCCACCGAACGTCCGCAGGGACAGCGGTATGGGGGCTGAGGGGACCGCCAACGGTTTCCGGTTGCCACGGCCGGGCGTCACCGACGTCCGGCCGTCGCGCCCGGCGGATGACGTGGCGCAGGCCGAGGAAGTGCTCGATGCCGATGCGTTGCTGGATCTTTCGCAGGATCTGGCCGGTCACGATGTGGCCGAGACCCTGACCGCGCTGGACGCCGAGCTGATCGGGTTGGCGAATGTGAAGCTGCGGGTGCGTGAGATCGCGGCGCTGTTGATGATCGATCGGGCACGCCGCCGGTTCGGTCTCGAATCGTCGCGCCCGACGATGCATATGAGTTTCACCGGACCACCGGGCACCGGCAAGACGACGGTGGCGCTGCGGATGGCGCAGATGCTGCACGCGCTGGGCTACATCCGTAAACCGAAGGTACACACGGTGACTCGCGACGACCTGGTGGGCCAGTTCATCGGTCACACCGCCCCGAAAACCAAGGAGGCGATCGCCAAGGCCGCCGGTGGAGTGTTGTTCATCGACGAGGCCTATTACCTGTTCCGTCCGGAGAACGAACGTGATTACGGGCAGGAGGTGATCGAGATCCTGCTGCAGGAGATGGAGAACGAGCGGGCGAATCTGGTGGTGATCTTCGCCGGCTATCCGGATCGGATGGACAAGTTCTTCTCGGCCAATCCGGGGTTGTCGTCGCGGGTGGCGCATCATCTGGAGTTCGTCGATTACACCCAGGAGGAATTGCTCGCCATCGCCGAGCTCATGGTGGCGGCGGAGAATTTCGTGTTCGATGCCGCGGCACGTGAAGCGTTCTCCCGGTATCTGACGGTGCGGATGACGCGCCCGCGGTTCTCCAACGCGCGCAGTGTGCGCAATGCGATCGATCGGTGCCGGTTGCGCCAGGCGAAGCGACTGGTGGAAGCGGGTCGGCCGTTGTCGCGTGAGGATCTGGTCACGTTGTGCGCCGAGGACGTGTTGGGCAGCAGTGTTTTCGAGGAGGTGGGTGCCCCGCCATGCCGACCAGTTTGAAAACGCTGACCCGCTACACGATCGAGGAGGAACACCGGCATCCCGGGTCGTCGGGGGAATTCTCCGCGCTGGTGAATGTGGTCGCCACCGCCACCAAGATCATCGCCAATCAGGTGACGCGCGGGGCGATTCCGGGACGCGAGGACGGGCCGCTGTCGGCGAGCGACCGTCTCGACGCGTTGACCGACGAGATCATGGTTGCCCAGACACAGTGGACCGGCCACCTGTCGGGTTTGCTGTCCGAGCAGTGTGCCACCGCGTTGGCGGTGCCGGCCACCCAGCGGCGCGGCAAGTACCTGCTGGCGTTCGACGCTCTGGACGGGTCGAGCAATATCGATGTGAATCTGCCGGTGGGTTCGATCTTCAGCATTCTGCGCGCACCGCAGGAGGTGCTCGAGGGCACCGCCGAACCGTGCGACGCCGACTTCCTGCAGCCCGGTGTGCGGCAGGTGTGCGCGGGGTTCACCCTGTACGGGCCTGCCACGATGCTGGTGCTCACCACCGGCAGCGGCGTCGACGGGTTCACCCTCGACCGGGAGATCGGCGCGTTCGTGCTCACCCACCCGCGCATGCGGATCCCGCAGGACACGTCGGGTTTCGCGATCAATGCCGCCAACGAACGGTTCTGGGAGCGGCCGGTGCGCCGGTATGTGCAGGAGTGCCTGGAGGGGGTGGACGGGCCGAGGGGCCGTGATTTCAACATGCGCTGGGTGGCGTCCCTGGTCGCCGACACCTTCCACATCCTGACCAGGGGCGGCATGTATCTGTACCCGCGTGATACCCGCAATCCGGCTCGGCCGGGGCGGGTTTCGCTGCTGTACGGCGCCAATCCGATCGCGTTCATCGTCGAACAGGCGGGCGGGGCCGCCACCACCGGGCACGAGCGGGTGATGCTGGTGCCACCGACGCAGGTGCATCAGCGGGTGCCGTTCATCTTCGGGTCCCGCAACGAGGTATTGCGGGTCGAGCGGTATCACACCGAGCCCGACGAGGGCCCCAGCTTCGACAGCTCGCTGTTCGGGACACGTTCGCTGTTCCGGCCGGCCAAGCACGACCAGCGCACCTAGGAGCCGCCCTATGTCGGTCAAACATCCTGTCGTCGCGATCACCGGATCCTCCGGTGCCGGAACGACCAGTGTGACACGCACTTTCGAGGAGATCTTCCGCCGCGAGGGGATCAGCGCGGTGGTGGTGGAGGGCGATTCGTTCCATCGCTACGACCGGGCGGAGATGAAACTGGCGATGGCCGAGGCCGAAGCGCAGGCCAACACCACGTTCTCCCATTTCGGGGAGGACGCGAACCTGCTGCCCGAGCTCGAGGCGCTGTTCCGCGAGTACGGCGAAACCGGTGTCGGACAGGTGCGCAAGTACCTGCACGACGACGAGGAGGCCAAACCCTACGGGCAGCCAGCGGGCACGTTCACCCCCTGGGAGGACCTCGCGCCGGGGAGCGATCTGCTGTTCTACGAGGGTCTGCACGGTGCGGCGGTGACCGATTCGGTGAACATCGCCCAGCACACGGATCTGCTGGTGGGGGTGGTGCCGATCATCAATCTCGAGTGGATCCAGAAGGTGTATCGCGACAAGACCCATCGCGGCTATTCCAGTGAGGCGGTGATCGATACGATCCTGCGCCGCATGCCCGACTACGTGAAATACATCTGCCCGCAGTTCTCCCGGACGTATGTGAATTTCCAGCGGGTGCCGACGGTCGACACGTCCAATCCGTTCATCGCGCGCAGCATCCCGACGGCCGACGAGAGTTTCGTGGTGATCCGGTTCGCCGATCCGAAGGTGATCGACTTCCCCTATCTGCTGTCGATGCTGCACGACTCGTTCATGTCGCGGCCCAACTGCATCGTGGTGCCGGGCGGGAAGATGGAGTTGGCGATGCAGTTGATCTTCACACCGTTGATCCTGCGGTTGATGGACAAACGGCCCAAACGCAACCTGTGATCAGACCTCGTCGTTGTCCTGCTGCTGTTGCCTGCGGGCCTCACGCCGCTGCTGTTCGGCGCGCTCGCGCAGGCCACGCAGGAAGGCCTCGTCGTCGTCGGGGTTGGTGGCGATGTGGCGGCCGGGCCGGTCGTATTCGCTGAAGCGGGTATTGGACGCCGGGCGCGACGGACCGATCGGGCGTCCGGCGAACAGCCACAGCAGTGCGCCGATGGTCGGCAGCAGGACGACGACGA
Organism: Nocardia sp. GTS18; assembly: GCF_013839555.1. Taxonomy (NCBI): domain Bacteria; kingdom Bacillati; phylum Actinomycetota; class Actinomycetes; order Mycobacteriales; family Nocardiaceae; genus Nocardia; species Nocardia sp. GTS18. Next base: position 243,404 of record NZ_JACBIU010000004.1, read on the forward strand.
TCAGCCACCCCATCTTCGGCAGGTGGCGGATGCCGTCGTCGGGGCTGGTGACGATGTCGACGAGGCAGTACACCCACAGGGCGAGGGTCAGGAACCCGATGATCGCGTAGTGCATTGCGGCAGTCCTCTTCGTGATGGATGGATGGGAGGACCCCGACGCCCCCGGCAGCAAGGATGCCGTATGTGCGGGTGGGATGTCGTGCCGGGGGTCAGTCGGGCAGCAGCGGCACCGACAGACCCTCGCCGCGATCGAGCAGGGCCGCGCGGGTGACGGCGGCGGAGCCGAAGCGGCGGCGCAGGTCGTCGAGGGTGGCGTCGAGAGTGTTGTCGGCGCGTGGTTCCAGCGGCAGGGTCAGTTGCATGGTGTCGGCGTCGTCGAGGTTGGTCAGCGACAGGCCGATGAGGGTGATGCCACGTTCGGCGATCAGTGGTGTGGCGGTGTCGAGTAGGCGGTGGGCGGCCTGGCGGATGGCGGTGGTGGCGTCGGTGGCGTCGGTGAGGGTGTGCGAGCGGGTGGCGCGGGTGAAGTCGTCGAAACGCAAGCGCAGCACCACTGTTCGGCAGACCCGGTCGGCGGCGCGTAGGCGGCGGCCGAGGCGGTCGGTGAGTCCGTCGAGGTAGGCGGCGATCTCGTCGGGTTCGCGGTGGCGGCGGCCCAGCGCCCGTTGGGCGCCGATGGAGCGGCGGCGTTTGCCGGTTTCCACGCGGCGTGGGTCGCGGGCCCACGACAGGGCGAACAGGTGGCGGGCGGCGGCCGGGCCGAGGATGGCGCGCAGGTGGGCTTCGCCGAGTTCGGCGAGTTGACCGACGCGGGTGATGTTGTTGGCGTGCAGGGTGGCGGCGGTGACTTTGCCGACGCCCCATAATCGTTCGACCGGCAGCGGGTGCAGGAAGTCCAGTTCGCCGCCGGGTTCGACCAGGCGTAAACCGTCGGGTTTGGCGACGGCGGAAGCGACTTTGGCCAGGAACTTGTTGCGGGCGATGCCGACCGAGATGGGCAACCCGACCTCGGTGCGAATACGTTCGCGCAACCTTCGGGCGATGTCGACCGGTTCCCCGCTGATCCGCCGCAATCCACCGACGTCGAGGAACGCCTCGTCGATGGAGATGCCCTCCACGATGGGGGTGGTGTCGTGAAAGATCGCGAACACCGCCTTGCTCGCCTCGGCATAGGCCGACATCCGCGGCGGCACCACCACCGCATGCGGGCACACCCGCAATGCCTGCCCCGCGTTCATCGGCGTCCGCACCCCGAACGCCTTGGCCTCATAACTGGCGGCCAGCACCACCCCACCACCGACGAGCACCGGCTTGCCCCGCAACCACGGCTGATCGCGCTGCTCGACCGAGGCATAGAACGAATCCAGATCGGCATGCAGGATCGACGCCTCGTCGCGGGACTGGATGCGTGGGCGGCGCGGGACGGCGGGGTCGGACACGAACATATGTTCGCATCGATGTCCGACAAGAACGAGACCCTCCAGGAGCCGTCCGCAAATGCTCGGCGAACACTAGACCTCGTGAAGTTTCCGGATACTCACGACCACTCCCGAACCTCGAAGCGGGCGCGCGACAGCTTCGGATCGTCGCAGTTCGTCCAGACCGCCCCGCACGCTGAGCAGCATCCGTCCAGGTCCCACCGATGGTGTGTGCCTACCAGCGCCTCGGTCAGGGTGGCGACTGTTGTCGTGCCGCATTCGATGCAACGAGTCGGATAAGGCGCGGACTCGGTGACGATGCCTGTTCCCGCATGGCTCATCCGTGTCCCCTTCGTGTGCTGCACCGTCGCCTTCGACTGTATGTGGCGGGCCGACAGGTTGTCGGACCCCTCTGCTGAGATTGGGATCGGGGCCGTCGATGAAAGAGGTTGGTGCGCATGGTGAGTGTCGGGTGGGATCAGGTCTTCGCGTGGCGGTTGGGGCGGCAGTTCGTGGCGCCTCGGGGTGGTGGGGGTGTCGAGG
>NZ_JACBIU010000041.1:0-35418 GCF_013839555.1 Nocardia sp. GTS18
GGCTGTGGGGGAAGCGCTTTCGGTGGGTGGGCTGGTGAAGACGTGGGCGATGCGGGGGACATTGCATGCGATGGTGCCGGGGCAGGCCGCGGCGGCGTTGGCGTTGATGGGGTCGGCTCGGACGTGGGAGAAGGCGTCGTGGGTCAAGACGTTCGGGGCCACTCCGGAGCAGGTGGCGGCGTTGGTCGAGGTGGTGTCGGGGGTGCTGGCCGAGCGGGTGCTCACACGCGAGGAGTTGGTCGAGGCGGTGCTCGCCGAGCCGGGATTCGGGCATCTGGGTGAGCAGTTGCGGTCGGGGTGGGGTGCGGTGCTCAAGCCGTTGGCGTGGCAGGGGGCGTTGTGTCACGGGCCGATGCGTGGCACGAAGATCACCTTCACTTCGCCGGGGAATCTGGTGGCGGACTGGTCCGGCCTGCCCGAGCCGGACGTGGCGGCGCCGGAGCTGATCCGGGCGTATCTGGGCGCGTACGGTCCGGCGACGCCGGAATCCTTCGATGCTTGGCTCAGCCGCAACAGCTTGCGTAAGACGGTGGTGCGCGGATGGTTCGCGGCACTGGGCGACGAGGTGACCGAGATCGAGGTGGAAGGCCGAAAAGGATGGCTGCTCACCGAATTCGTCGACGAACTCATGGCCGCGACCCCGGATGACGCGATCCATCTGCTCGGGCCGTTCGACCAGTACGTTCTCGGCCCCGGCACCGGCGACACCGCGCTCCTGGCGGCCGAGCATCGGGCGAAGGTCAGCAGGACGGCCGGTTGGATCTCACCGCTGGTGCTGGTGGGCGGCCGGATCGCGGGTACCTGGGAGCAGCAGGGTGCGCAGGTGGTGGTCACGCCGTTCGACGGCGCTCGGTTGCCGAAGCGGGCGTTGGGTGCGGCCGTGGAGCGACTCGCCACAGCGATCGGCAACGACCTCACCGTGCGCGTCGAGTAATCGGCACACCGTCACATCGGGGCGCTCGCTCGAATCCGGTTTCGCGATCCACCACGGGCGAACCAAGCGCTTGCTACGGTGAGGCGATGATCCCCACGATCGTCTGGGGCACCGGCAATGTCGGTCGCGCGGCCATCCGTTGCGTCACCGCTCATCCGGCGCTGGAACTCTCTGCGGTGCTCGTCCACGACCCCGCGAAGGTCGGCCGCGATGCCGGTGAACTCGCAGGTCTCGACACCGAACTCGGCGTGCGGGCGACCGACGACATCGACGCTGTGCTCGCTGTCCGGCCCCGTGCGGTGGTGTACGCGGCGTCCGGCGATATCCGGCCCGACGACGCGCTCGCCGACATCGTGCGCGCGATCCGTGCCGGGGCGGTCGTCGTGACGCCCGCGCTCTACGCCCTCTACGACCCGCGCAACGCGCCGGCCGAGATCCGTGACCCGGTGCTGGCGGCGATCGAGGACGGCGGTGGTTCGCTGTTCGTGTCCGGCGTCGACCCAGGCTGGGGCAACGACGTACTGCCGGTGCTGATCAGCGGGCTCGCGGGCACCCTGGATGTGGTGCGCTGCCAGGAGATCTTCGACTACTCCACCTACGACCAACCCGACTCGGTGCGTTACCTGGTGGGGATGGGGCAACCGATGGAATATCAGCCACCGATGCTGTTGCCCTCGGTGCCGACGATGGTGTGGGGCGGGCAGATCCGGTTGCTGGCCAGGGCACTGGACGTGGAACTGGACGACATCCGCGAGACCGTCGAGCGGCGTGCACTCGATGCCACTGTGCAGACGGTGCGGATGGGTGAGTTCGCGGCGGGCACGCAGGGGGCGGTGCGTTTCGAGGTGCAGGGCATCGTCGAGGGCGAGGCGCGCATCGTCATCGAACACGTCACCCGTATCCACCCGGACTGCGCACCGGACTGGCCCTCGCCACCCGACGGCGAGGGCGCGCACCGGGTGATCATCGAGGGCAGCCCGCGCATCGAGGTGAATGTGACCGCCACCGACGAGGGCGGTAACCGGGCGGCGGGCGGAAACGCGACGGCGGTGGGCAGATTGGTCAACGCGATCGACTGGCTGGTTGCCGCCGACCCAGGTCTCTACGACGCGCTCGAGGTTCCGCTGCGCGCCGCGGTCGGCAAACTCGGAAGGAAGAGCCCATGATCATCGACGTGCCGCAGGGCAAGGACCCCATCGGGTATGTGTGGGGCGAGATGGTGCCCGGTATCGGTGTCGCGGCCGCGGCGTTCTCGCTGTCGGTGTACGAGCACTCCACGCTCGGGCTGCGGGAGTTCGAGGCGGCCCGGTTGCGCATCGCCCAGATCAACGGGTGCCTGTTCTGTCAGGACTGGCGCACCGAACGCGACGGGGTGAAGGTCGAACCGGAGTTCGCCGACGCGGTCACCGAATGGCGCGACACCGACCGGTTCGACGAGCGAACCCGTTTGGCGGCCGAATACGCCGAGCGCTATGCCACCGATCATCACGGTCTCGACGACGACTTCTGGGCCCGCATGTTCGCCCACTACACCCAGCCCGAGGTGGTCGAGTTGAGCATGAGCATCGGTTCGTGGCTGGCTTTCGGCCGACTCAACCGGGTCCTCGGCTTGGACACCGCCTGCGTGCTGCCTGGGCATTGAGCCGCACGGACGCGCCCGGCGGGCCCGGGTGGGGTTAGGCTGCGGGCCGTGGAGTCTCCGATTCGGCAGCTGATCGACACCGTGGCCTGGGTCCTGATCGACAACGGGCGCATCCTGTGTGCCCGGCCGCGCGGCAAGGATGTCTTCTACATTCCCGGCGGCAAACGCGAGGGCGCGGAAACGGATCTCGAGACGCTGGTGCGTGAGGTCGCCGAGGAACTGACCGTGGAGTTGTCGGCCGAGACCGCGGTCCATGTGGGCACCTATGAGGCACATGTTTCCCACGACGAGAACACCGTGGTGCGGATGGCCTGTTACACCGCCGAGTACCGGGGTGTGCTGACGGCGAGCAGCGAGATCGAGGCGCTGGCGTGGTTCGGTTTCGGCGACCGGGATCTGGTTCCGCCGGTCGACCAGTTGCTCTTCGACGACCTCGCCGCCTCGGGGGCTCTGCGGTGATCGCCGCGGCGGCCCGCTCGGCGAGCTTCGAGCTGGTCGCGGTGCCGCTGGCTTTCACCCGGGTCCGTACCCGGGTGCGGGTGGCGCGGCGGATGCTGCGGGAACCGGTGGGTGCTCACGGTGTGTCGCTGCCACGCTGCCTGGTGCATTCGGTGCTGTCGGCGGGGGTGGGTGTCGTCGGGTGGTTCCTGGTGCTGCTGAGCGTGCTGGTGCTCGTTCGCGGTCTGGCCTACCCGCTGCTGGTGGGTGACGGATACCGGAATGCCTGGGGTGGGCCGACTCTGGTCGGCGCGTGGGCGGTGCACGCGCTGCTCGCGGTGGTCCTCGCACCACTGTTCCTGGCCGTGGTCGCGGCACTGGGGCGGTTACAGGTCAGGTTGATCCACACCGTGCTGGGCGGTCACCGGTCGTGGTGGCCGGTCCCGCTCGCTGTGCTGCTCACGGCGGCGGGCACGCTGTTCTTCATCGCCTGGTCACACCAGATCTGAGCGGTCACGCCTCGCCGGGAGTTCGGGCTTCGTAGGTGGAGCGCGCGTGCTCGACTTCGTCCATATGTTGTTCGGCCCAGGTTTTCACCGCCTGCATCACCGGCAGCAAGGAATGACCGAGCTCGGTGAGCTGGTAGTCGACGCGCACCGGGACGCTCGGTCGCACTGTGCGCGTGATCAAGCCGTCGCGTTCCAGGTTTCGCAGGGTCTGGGTGAGCATCTTCTGGCTCACGCTGGCCAATCGGCGTTGCAGGTCGCTGTAGCGCTGGGGGCCGTCGGCCAGAGCATTGACGGTCAGGCTCACCCATTTGTCCGAGATCCGGTCCAGCAGTTTGCGCGCGGGACATTCGGCGAGGTAGGCGTCGTAGGCGGCGCTGCGTTCGGCGCGCAGTTGTGCTGCGGTACGGGTGGGCATGGGGAACCTCCGCGTGCGGTGGGCACTTCGAAGTGCGTACTTCCCGGTGGAGTGTAGCTCTCCAATAGTGGTGTGCATGAACGATGTACAGACGATGCGTGCCGTTGTCGCTCACGGTTACGGTGGCCCCGAGGTGTTGCGGCTGGTCGAGGTGCCGGTTCCCGAGCCCGGTGTCGGGCAGGTCCGGATCCGGGTGCGGGCGGCGACGGTGAATCCGGTCGACCTGGTCACGCGGGCGGGCGCCCTGGTCGAGGCCGGGCTGATGGCGGTGCGGGAGGTCACCGGAATCGGATGGGACGTCGCGGGCGTGGTCGACCGGCTCGGTCCGGGAGTGCCGGAATTCTCGGAAGGGCAGCGGGTGATCGGTCTGCGTGACCTGCTGGATGTGTCCGTCGGTACCTATGCCGAGTACGTGGTTCTCGATGTGGGCGCGGTGGCGCCGACTCCATCCAGGCTCTCGGACGTCGAGGCGGCGACGCTGCCGCTCAACGGCCTGACCGCCACGCAGTCTCTCGATCTGCTCGGGTTGGCACCGGGCGACACCCTGTTGGTGACCGGCGCGAATGGTGCCGTCGGCGGGTTCGCCGTGGAAATCGCGGCGCAGCAGGGACTTCGGGTGGTCGCCCAGGGTTCCGATGCGGAGTTTCTCGGCTCGATCGGTGCGGAGTGGACCGTCGCCCGCGATGCCGATCTGATCGCGGAGGTTCGCCGCTCGGTTCCCGGCGGTGTGCACGGCGCCCTCGACACCGCCGGCCTGGGCGGCCGGGCCTTGGCCGCGGTACGCAATCGTGGCCGGTTCGTCACCGTGGTCGGTGGCGGCGATCCGATTCCGTTGCGTGGCATCACGGTTCAGCACGAATGGATCCACGCCGACGGGGCGGGGCTCGCGCGCCTCGCCGACCGCGAACTCACCACCCGTGTCGCCGCGACTCTGCCGCTCGACGCCGCCGCACAGGCCCATTCCCGCCTCGCCGCGGGCGGGCTCACCGGTCGTCTCGTGTTGATCCCGTGACGGCTATTCGTCGAGCCGACGCAGGGTCCGGGCGATTTCGGCGAGGGCGGCGGGTTCGGTCATTCGCCAGTGGGTGGCTGCGATCGGGTGGTTGTGCACCGTTCCGGTGACCGCGTCCGCCCACGACGTCGCGCCGGTGGCGCCGGTCGGGTCGTCGGTGGCGGTGAAGTAGGTGAGGGGGCCGTGGAAGGGGCGGGGGCGGTAGGCGGCGTCGAGTGCGATGGAGGTGGTCGCACCGTCGATGATCCGGTCGACGCGTGCTTCGTCGACGGGCACGTCGGGTGCCGACAGCGCGCACAGTTGGCGGGCCAGGGCCCGTGCGTCGACCTCGTCGCCGGCTGCGGCGAACCCGCCGAGCAGGTCGGCGGCGGTGGCTTCGCCGGCCGTCGCGGGTGAGGCGCTGGTGAGGCGGCTGTCGAGCATGCCGAGCAGCGCCACCTGTTCCCCGTCTTCCTGCAATTGCACCGCCATGGCGTGGGCGATCACGCCACCCAGCGACCAGCCGAGCAGGTGGTAGGGCCCTTCGGGCTGGACCGCACGCAGGTGCTTGAGGTAGAGCAGTGCCCATTGTTCGATCGAATCCGGCAGCGGCTCCGTGGAACTCAGCGCCGGTGATTGCAGACCGTAGACGGGTCGGTCCAGGTGTGCGGTGAGACCACTGAACGACCAGGCCAGGCCGCTGACGGGGTGCACACAGAACAGGGGTTCGCCGGTGCCGGTGGTGCGCAACGGGAGCAGGATGTCGAAGGCGGTGTCGGAGCCGGTGGAGTCCGTCCCGGCCGCCCGTAGCGCGGTGAGGATCCCGGCGGGGGTGGGGGCGGTGAAGATCCAGGTGACGGGGACGGTCGCGGCGAGCGCGTCGCCGAGCTGGGCGGCCAGCCGGGTGGCCAGCAGTGAGGTGCCGCCGAGTTCGAAGAAGTGATCGTCCATGCCGACCCGGTCCAGGCGCAGTACGTCGGCGAAGACCGCGCACACCGCCTGCTCCACCGCACCGGCCGGCGCACGGTAGGTGCGGGTGGCGAACGTCGGTGCGGGCAGGGCGTCGCGGTCGAGTTTGCCGTGTGCGGTGAGCGGAATCCGGTCCAGGACCACGATCGCCGCGGGCATCATGTGGGCTGGCAGCTGGTGGGCGGCCCACTCGCTGAGCCGTTCGACGGTGACCGTCCTGCCTTGTGTGGCAACAACATAGGACACCAGCACGGTTTCGCCGGCCTGGTTGGCGCGGCCGAGGGTGACGGCGGACGCCACATCGGGATGCTCGGTGAGGACCGAGTCGATCTCGGTGAGCTCGATGCGGAAGCCACGGATCTTGGTCTGGAAGTCGGTGCGGCCCCGGTAGTCGAGTTCGCCGTCGGCGGTCCAGGCCGCGAGGTCGCCGGTGCGGTACATGCGTTCGCCCGGGGTGAAGGGGTCGGCGACGAACCGTTCGGCGGTGAGGTCCGGGCGGGCCAGGTACCCGGTGGCCAATTGTGTTCCACCCAGGTACAACTCGCCGGTGACTCCGGTGGGAACGGGGTTCAGGTGCGCGTCGAGAACGTAGACCCGGCTGTTGTGGACGGGTCGGCCGACCGGCACGGTGGTGGTGTCGCGCGGAGTCACCCGGTGACTGGTGATCGACACGGCGGCCTCGGTGGGTCCGTACACGTTGAACAGCGCAGCCTGCGGCGCCGCGGTTTGGATGCGGCGCGCCAGGGACACCGGCAATGCCTCACCGATGGCGAGGACGCGGCGCAGCGAGCTGGGCAGTTCCTCGGTGAGCAGGGCATCGAGCATCGAGGGCACGGCGTGCAGAGTGGTGACGTTCTCGGTGCGCATCAACTCCGCCAGGTAGGCGGGGTCGCGGTGTCCGCCCGCGGACGCGAGCACGATGCGCCCACCGCTCACCGCGGTGGACCAGAACTCCCACACCGACAGATCGAAGGTCGCGGCGGTCTTCAGCAACACGGCATCGTCGGCGCGGAGACCGAATTCGCTGGCCTTCCACCGCAACTGGTTGACGATCGCGGCGTGCGGCACCGCGACACCCTTGGGGCGGCCGGTCGATCCCGATGTGAAGATCACATAGGCGGTGTCGGCCACCCGGACAGGGGCTACCCGTTCGGCGTCCACGAGCGGTTGCGGCGAGTAGCCGCCCAGATCCAGCTGCTCGACCGGCACGGCATCGTGCGAACCGGTCGCGGCGAGCCAGGTGTCGGCCTGGGTGAGAGTCAGCAGTGGAGCCGCGGTGTCGAGGATGTAGCGGATGCGTGCCTGCGGTTGGTCGGGGTCGACGGGTACGTACGCACCACCGGCGGCCGTGACCGCGTACATCGCGACGACCAGGTCCACCGAGCGGCGCATCGCGAGCGCGACCCGTGCTCCCGGCCCGACACCGGCGGCGACCAGATGGCGGGCCAACCGGTTGACCCGGGCGTCGAGTTCGGCGAAGGTCCAGCGCGCACCGTCTGCGACCAGGGCGACCGCGTCCGGGGTGGACCGGACGGTGGCCGCACGCAGCGAGGCCAGGGTGGCGGTCGGATCGCCCTGTCGCACAGTGTGATTCCAGGTGTGCAGGACACGGGTGCGTTCGGCGGGGTCGAGCAGGTCGACGGTGTGCAGGGGCCGGTTCGGGTCGGTGAGTACCGCCGAGAGCAGGCGGGTGAGCCGGTCGAGGAATCCCGCGACGGTGGCCGCGTCGAACAGGTCGGTGGCGTAGGTGCAGTACCCGCTGATACCGGCCGGGGCACCGTCGCCGCTGTAGCGGTCGGCGACGATCAGGTGCAGATCGAACTGGGACAGTTCACGATCCAGCTCCACCGAGCTGACGCCGACACCGGGCAGCTCCATCCGGACCTGTCCGAGGTTCTGGAACGACAACCCGACCTGGAACAGCGGATGCCGGGCGGTGGATCGGGCGGGGTTGAGGACCTCGACGAGCCGTTCGAAGGGGATGTCGGCGTGGGCGAAGGCCTGCAAGTCGATGTCGCGTTGCCGGGTGAGCAGGTCGGTGAAGCTGACGCGGTGGTCGACGCGGGTGCGGAAGACCAGGGTGTTGACGAACATGCCGATCAGGTCGTCGAGCACCGCGTCGCCACGACCGGCGACGGGCGTGCCGATGGCGATGTCGGTGCTGCCCGACAGACGGGACAGCACCACGGCGAAGGCGGTGTGCACGGCCATGAACAGGGTCGCGCCGTGGGTGCGCGACAGTTCGGTCAGGGCGGTGTGGGTGGCGGCGTCGAGGGTGAACGGCACCCGGCCACCGGCATACGTCTGGACCGCGGGGCGCGGACGGTCACGGGGCAGCTCGAGCTGGTCGGGCAGATCCGCCAGCTCGCGCTGCCAGTAGGCGAGTTGGGTGGCTGCGGTGGAGGTGGGGTCGGTTTCGTCGCCGAGCAGGTTCTGCTGCCAGATGGCGTAGTCGGCGTACTGCACGGGCAGTGGCGTCCAGGTGGGGGCGTGATGGTCGACGCGGGCACCGTAGGCCAGGACCAGGTCGCGGGTGAGTGGGCCACCGGAGAAACCATCGCCGGCGATGTGGTGCACGGCGACGGCGAGGATGTGTTCGTCGCCGGTGTCGAACAGGGCGGCGCGCAACGGCACCTCGGTGGTCACGTCGAAGGGCGTTGAAACCAGTTCTGCGACAGCGGCATTCGGGTCGGTCGTGTCAGGTGCGAGCACCAACCGTGGCACGTCGGGATGGTCGACCGGCAGGACGACCTGCGCCGGTGCCTGATCGAGCATCGGGTACACCGTGCGCAGGATCTCGTGGCGGGCGACGACATCGGTGAACGCGGCAACCAGCGCGGCGGTATCGAGCGCACCGGTCAGTCGCAAGACGACGGGAATGGTGTACGCGGCGGTCCCGGTGTCGAACCGGTTCAAAAACCACATGCGCTGCTGGGCGGGTGAGAGCGGAATGCGCTCCGGCCGTGGCTGGGCGCACAGCGCGGGCCGGGTCTGCGCCTGCGCCGAGGCGCTGATCGCCGCGGCGCATCCGGCGACAGTCGGTGCGGCGAACAGTGACCGCACCGGCACCCGGGTACCGACCGCGGCGCTCAGCCGTGCCGCCATGCGGGTGGCGAGCAGGGAGTTGCCACCGAGGTCGAAGAAGTTGTCGTCGGCACCGACTCGTTCGACGCCGAGGACCTCGGCGAAGATCGCGGCGACCGTGCGCTCGGGCCCGGTGGACGGCTCCCGGTAGCGGCGGCTGACGAATTCGGGTGCGGGCAGTGCTGTCCGGTCGATCTTGCCGGTGGCCGACACCGGAACACGATCGAGCACGACCACCGCCGCGGGCACCATGTGCGCGGGCAACAGCGTCGCCGCCCATCGGGTCAGGGCACCGGCATCGGGGGCGCGACCGGTCACGTACGACACCAGGACCGTCTCTCCGGCCGGGTTCTCGGTGCCGAGGGTGAGGGCGAAACTCACCTGCGGGTGCCGGACCAGGACGGCATCGACCTCGCCGGGTTCGATGCGGAAGCCACGGATCTTGATCTGGAAGTCGCTGCGGCCCAGGTATTCCAGCTCGTAACGGTCCTTGTGCACCCAGCGCACCAGGTCACCGGTGCGGTACATGCGTGCACCGGTCTCGCTCCACGGGCAGGCCACGAAACGTTCGGCGGTGGTCGCGCCGCGACCGCCGTAACCACGCGCCAGGCCGGGCCCGGTCAGGTACAGCTCCCCGGTGACACCGACAGGCACCGGCCGCAGCCGGGCGTCCAGGACGAGGGCCCGCATGCCGGGTACGGGGGTGCCGATGGTGATGCGCTCACCGGCGTGCAGGACGGTGTAGGTGGCACCGATGGTGGCCTCGGTCGGTCCGTATCCGTTGAGGAATGTGCGTCCGGATGCCCACGCGGACAGCAGTTCCGGTGCTACGGCCTCACCACCGGCCGACACGCACCGCAGGTCGGGCAGGCCGGCGGGATCGAGGGTGCTGAGCAGGGCCGGGGTGATGATCGTGTGGGTCACGCGTTCGGTGCGCAGCAGCTCGTCGAGTTCGGCGCCGCCGAGGGTGTCAGGGGGTGCGATGACCAGGGTGGCGCCCCGGTGGAAGGCGGTGGCGATCTCCTCGATCGACTGATCGAAGCTGGGTGAGCACACGTGCAGCATGCGGTCGTCGTGACGCAGGCGCATCAGGTTCGCCGAATGCGACACCAGGGCGGCCAGCCCGGTGTGGGTGACGCACACACCCTTCGGGGTGCCGGTGGAACCGGAGGTGTAGATCAGGTAGGCGGTGTTGTCGCGGCGCAGGGGTCGGCGGCGGTGCCGGTCACGCACGGGAGTCGACGCGCACGCCGTCGTCCGGGCGCGCACGGCCGGGTCGTCGATGATCAAGGGTCGGACCGATTCCGGCAGAACACGGGCATGCGCGGTGACGGTGATCCCCACAGCGGCGCCGGAGTCGGCGAGCATGTGCCGGATGCGGTCGTCGGGGTAGTTCGGGTCGACGGGCAGATACACCCCGCCCGCTTTCGCGACCGCCCACAGCGCGAGAATCGCCTCGTAGGAGCGGGGGATCGCGCAGGCGACGACGATCTCGGGACCGACACCTTCGCTGATCAGGACCCGCGCCAAGCGGGAGGAATCGGCATCGAGCGTGCCGTAGGTGTAGTCGTTTCCGTTGTCGCGCACAGCGATTCGGCGTTGCCCGAAGCCGGTGCCGCGGACGAGGAGCTGGGCGAGGGTACGTGCGGCGCGGTGGCGTGGCCCGGTGCCGATGCGCGCGAGCAGCTGGTCCTCGCCCCGCACCCCGACCGACAGATCACCCACCGGGACACCCGGACGGCGGGCGATGTCGGTGAGCAGACCGACCAGGCGGTGCGCCAGCACCGTCGCCGAAGACACCTCGACACCCGGGCCGTCGACGCAGACAGACATTCCGGTGCTCGATTCGGTCACCACCACCGTGAGATCGCGTGCCTCGGCCGACGGCACCGTCGAAGCACCGTCCGGGCGCACCGCATTGCGCAGTTCGAGGCGGAACTGTCCCAGCGAGCCGTGGTCGGCGCCGAGCAGATGGGTGAGGTCCTCGACCGGGATGCCGGAGTGGGCGAGCGCCCGGGTCTCGGCCCGGTGCACGCGGTCGAGCAGCGTGCCGAATGGTTCGGTGGGGTCGATGTGGGTGCGCAGCAGTAGGTCCGAGGTGTCGAGCACGATGTCGTCGGAGCCGGTGAGCCGTGCGATCAGGATCGACACCGCGGCGCTGATCGCACTGGACCAACCGGCGCCCGCACTGTCGGCCAGCCGCCGCAGATCTCGGTGCGTTGTCGCCGTACCGCGGGTGGTGGCGCGATGCGCTTCGATGCGCCGCACCGGTGTGGCCAGGTCAGCGGTGTGGACATGCTCGGTGGTGTGGAGATCGCCGCCGGTGTCGATCAACGCTTCGGTGGGCAGGGTGAGACGGCCCGGTAGGTCGGCGAGGGTGGTGCGCCAGAAGCGGGAGCGGGTGATCGGGTCGGTCGGGTTCGCGCCGAGCTTCGTCACGATATCGATCGCGCCCACCGACAGACCGGGATCGGCACCTCGATCAGACGCGATCGTCCCCGTGGCGGTCACCTCGGACAGGGCGGTGCGCAGGCGGTCGGTGACGGCGCGCGCCACTTCGTCCGACACGAGGTCGCGCCGGTATTTGACCTGCACCTGGGTGCGGGCGCCGAGGAAGACCAGGACGGTGATCGGGTAGTGGGTGTGGTCGGCGCCTTGCAGGTCGTCGATGCGCAGACCGTCGAGCGCTCCACCGGCCTGCTGCAGACCCTCGACATCGACGGGGTAGGACTCGAACGCCAGCATGGTGTCGAACAATTCGCCCCGGCCGGCGACCCTTTGGATGGCGCCGAGCCCGAGGTGATGGTGGTCGAGCAGGGTGGCCTGCTCGGTCTGCACCGCGCGGATCACCTCGCCGACATCGCCGTCGATGCGCACCCGCACCGGGACGGCGTCGACGAACAGGCCGATCATGTCGCCCACACCGTCGAGCTGCGGTGGGCGGCCGGACACGGTGGCGCCGAACACGATGTCGTCGCGACCGGTACTCGCGGCGACGACCAGCGCCCACGCGGTCTGGAACACCGTATTGGCGGTGACCTCGGTCGACGCGGCGAAGGTGGTGAGCGCGGCGGTCGCGGTGGCGTCGAGGTCGAACTCGCACAGCCCGTAACCGGTTCCGGTGGGCCGTGGCCAGGTCAGTTCCGGAGCGAGCATGGTCGGCTCGACTCCGTGTAGCAGCTCCGACCACGCCTGTTCGGCGACGGTCCGGTCCTGGCGGCTGAGCCAGTGCAGGTAGTCGCGGTAGGGACGCACCTCGGGCAGGACGCTCGCGTCACCACCGGTGGCGTAGAGGACGAGCAGTTCCTTCATCAGCAACGGCATGGACCAGCCGTCGAGCAGGATGTGGTGCCCGGTCAGCACCAGGCGGTTGCGTCCGGAACCGGTGCGGTACACCGTGAATCGCAGCAGCGGCGCGACCGCCGGATCGAATCCGGCCGCCTGGTCGGTGGCGAGCAGAGCGGCGAGCTCGGCGTCGGTCGTGTCGACCACCCGCACCGGTGCCTCGACGTTGTCGGCGATCACCTGCACGGGCGTGCCGTCGGGAGTGGTGACGAATGCCGAGCGCAGGTTCGCGTGCCGGGTGAGGACAGCGGCCGCCGCGCGACGCAACCGGTCGACGTCGAGTTCGCCGGTGAGATCGACCATGAGCTGGATGACGTAGGCGTGCACCGATTCCTCGAGCATGTCGCCCAGCGCGAGCAGCGAATGCTGTAGCGGGGAGAGCGGCAGCACGTCCGACAGCCCGGGGTGCTCGCGCCGCCAGGTGTCGAGTTCGGTTTGCGACACCTGGACCAGCGGGACATCGGACGGGGTCGGTCCACCCGCCTGCGGGTACCGCGTGTGATCGGCGAGTGCGGCTAGCCAGTCCGACCAGATGTCGGCCAGTTCCCGAACCTCGTCTTCGTCGAGAATGCCGGTGGCGTACCGGAAGTCGGCTTGCAGGCGTAGTCCGGTTTCAGTGGCGACCGCGATGGTGTTGATGTCGAGGACAGCGTTCGCGGGCAGGGCGGGGTCGTGGTCGACGTCGATGTCACCGAGGTCGTCGGTGGGCAGCCAGTCGCCGTCGGCGGGGCCGGTGGTCACCGCGCGACCGAGGTAGTTGAATCCGATCTGGGCCACCGATTCGGCCGGGAGGTGCCCGGCGCTGCGCAGCAGCCCGAAACCGATGCCGTTGTCGGGCACGGCGAGTAATTGTTCCTTGATCGTGCGCATCGTCGCGGCGAGCGCTTCGTCGTCGAAACTCGCCGGTCGCAGCTCCGACAGGTCGAGCACGACCGGATACACGGTGGTGAACCAGCCGACCGTGCGGGTGAGGTCGGCGCCGGGGACGACGTCTTCCTGTCTGCCGTGGCCCTCGAGCCGCAGCCGCAACGCGGGCGCGTCGACGCCGCGACGGGCGCGCCACACCCGCACCGCGAGCGCGAGTGCGGCGAGCAGCCCGTGGTCGGCGCCGGCCCGGTACAGGGCGGGCAATGTCGTGAGCAGTGGGTCGGTCACCTCGGATGGGATCTGCACGGTGATCGAGCGCGTAGTTGCCTCGGTGTCGACCGTGCGATCGAGGGCACGGGCACCGAGCAGCGGGTCGGCGGTCGCGAGAGCGCGCTGCCAGTAGGGCAGTTCGGCGGTGCGGTCCACGGTGGTCAGTGCGTGCGCCCAGCGCCGGAACGAGGTGCCGACCGGCGGCAGCGCGATCGGCTGTCCGGCACTGTGTTGCGCCCAGGCCAGAATCAGGTCGGGCAGCAGGATGCGCCACGAGACGCCGTCGATGACGTAGTGGTGCGCCGCCACCGCGAGCAGGTCCCCGCCGCCGTTGCCACGAACCCAGGTGAACGCGATCATGCGGGCCGCCGCCGGATCCAGTGATGTCAGCGCGGCATTCATCGCCCGGGTACCGATGCCGGTGAGGTCGTCGCCCGCTTCGATCTCGCCGATCAGCGCGTCGACCGGCACCGCGTGGGGTTCCAGCACCTCGAGCTGCCAGCCACCGTCGAGATGGCGCAGCCTGGCACGCAACATGTCGTGGCGCGCCACGACGGCGGCGATGGTGGCGACCAAACCGGCACGGTCGATGCCGTCGGGCAGGGCCAGCACCATCGTCTGGGCGAAGCGGTCACTGGACCCGGTGGTCAGGAATTCGGTGAGCACGGGGGTCAGCGGAACTTCGCCGACACCGCCGCCGGGGAGTTCGGCCAGGGTGATCGTGGCCGGGCCGTCGGTGGTCGCGACCCGGGACAGGGCGGCCACGGTGCGGTGCTCGAAAACGTCTCGGGTGGAGAAGGTGATGCCCGCGGTGCGGGCCAGCGACACCAGCTGGATCGACAGGATGCTGTCGCCGCCGATCGCAAAGAACGACTCGTCCGCCCCCACCGACGACACCCCGAGCACGCGGGCGAACAGCTCGGCCAGGCGGGTCTGCATCGCACCCATCGGCGCGGTGGTCGCCGCGGTGACGGTGATCGGGTCGGGCAGGGCATTGCGGTCGAGTTTGCCGTTGGAGGTCAACGGCCAGGCGTCCAGGACCACGATCGCCGAGGGCACCGCATGGGCGGGCAGATGGCGTGCCGCGTAGTCGATCAGGTCCGTCGGATCGGGGGTGGTGCCCTGTGCCGCAAGCACATACGACGCGAGGGTGGTCGATCCGGCGGGCGTGCGTCTGCCGACGGTGACGGCGCACTCGACCTCGGTGTGCCCGGTCAGCACGGCATCGATCTCGCCCGGTTCGATGCGGAAACCACGCACCTTCAGCTGGGTGTCGGCGCGGCTCACGTACTCGAGGTCGCCGGTCGTGCGCAGACGAACCAGGTCACCGGTCCGATACATGCGGTTACCGGGGGCACCCCACGGGTCGGCGACGAAACGGGCCGAGGTGGTGACCGGCTGGTTGCGGTAACCGCGGGCCAGGGCCGGGCCAGCCAGGTACAGCTCACCCGTGACACCCGGTGCGACCGGATTCAGGCGCGCGTCGAGGATCACGGCATGGGTGCCGCGCACCGGGGTGCCGATCGTGATCGGTTGTCCCGCAGCCAGTTCGGCGTAGGTGGAGATGATCGTGGTCTCGGTGGGGCCGTATCCGTTGAGGTAGCGACGGTGCGGGCCTTGCCATTTCGCCGGCAGTTCCGGTGTGGTCACGTCACCGCCGACCGACAGGGACACCAGGGCGTCCAGACCGGCCGGGTCGAGGGTGCCGAGCACGGCCGGGGTGATGATCGCGTGTGTCACTTCCTCGGCCGCGAGCAGGTCGGCCAGTTCGACCCCACCCATGATGTCGGAGCCCACGACCACCAAGGTCGCGCCGGTCGAGAAGGCGCACAGCCACTCGAGCACCGACGGGTCGAACCAGGGTGAACAGATATGCAGGAAGCGGTGATTCGGTTCGAGGTGGTAGCGCTCGACCGCCTCGGCGACCAGCGGGCCCAGGCCGGTATGCGTCACTGTGACGCCCTTGGGCAGGCCTGTGGAACCGGAGGTGTAGATGATGTAGGCCGGGTGGTCGACGCGCAGCGGGGTACGGCGGTCGCGGTCGGTGATCGGGGTACTCGGCCGGGCGGCGCACGACTCGGCGAAAGCGGGGTCGTCGAGGACCAGCCAGGTGACGTCGGTGGGGAGATGATCGAGGTGGGCGCTGACGGTGATGCCGATCGTGGCGCCCGAATCGGTGACGAGGTGGTGCAGGCGCTGGGCGGGGTTGGCCGGGTCCATCGGCACGAACGCACCGCCTGCCGTGCTGATCGCGACAGCGGCGGCGACCATTTCGTAGGAGCGCGGAAGTGCTATGGCGACGGGGGTTTCCGGGCCGACGCCGTGGGCGATGAGTTCGTGGGCCAGGCGTGCGGTGTGTGCGGTCAGCTCGGCATAGGTTGTCGAGTGACCGTTGTGGCGGATCGCGATCCGATCCGGTCCGAGAATTGCGCCCTGGGCGACCAGGTCGGGGAACAGCGCTGTCGGTGCCTCGGTGATGGGGCGGGTGAGCAGTGCCGTGTGTTCGGCGGTGCTGAGAATCGGCAAGTCACCGACAGGGGTTTTCGGGTTCTCGACGGCGGCCGCGAGGAGGTGAACCAAGCGCTCGGCGAAGGAATCGATCGTCTGCGGATCGAATAGAGCGGTGTCGTAATCGAACTGGGCGCCGATGTCGGCGGGTTCGGTGTGGTTGTCCATCTCGTCGGTGTCGACCGACAACGTCAGATCGAAAGAGGTCTCGTCACTGTGACGGGTGGTGGCCGGACGGATCATGACGCGAAGCAGCGGATGCGGTGCCGCTGCGCGAGGGCTTGCCGTCGACTCGGATTCGCTGAGGTGCGGGGCGCAGTGGTCTGCGTGGGCGGAGTGCAGCGCCACCATCTCATCGGGAGCCATCCCCGGTCGCGCCATGGCTTCGTCGACGACCAAAGATGCGTCAGCCAGAAGGCGCTCGAACTCGACCGCACCGAGGATGCGCAGACGCAGTACGCGGTGTGCGGCAGAAGAGTACGGGGCTGCGGCGACGATGTCGTCGGTGCCCGACAGGCGTGACAGCAACGTCGCGAACGCCGCATACACAACGCTGAACGCCGTGGTGTCGCACGCGCGGGCGGTCTCGCGCACCCGTCGGCACACGTCGGCGGGAACAGTGAAGTTCACCCGTCCGGGTCGCTTCGTGAGGCGACCGGCGCTGCGATCTGCGGATTCGGCGAGGGAAGCCGGGCCGGATGGTTGCCCCACCGCGTCTGTGGCAGGCGATGAATCGGTACCTTCCGACGAAACCCGACGAGAACGATCCGTCGGCAGCGGCAGCTCCAATGGCAGGTCGGTGAGCACCGCACGCCAGTACGCCACGTCCGAGATCGGATCACGCTGACGCGCAAGGGTTCCCAACAGGTCACCAGCGGTGCGTTCGGGGGAGTGCACGATGGCGTCGAGGACTGTGCGCAACCGGTTGGCCAGTGCCTCGGCGATATCCGCGCCGATCGCCTCGAGCCGGTACTGCAAGCCGACCCGGATCCCCGCACCGACCTCGACGCCGACCGCCACGGGGTAATGGGTGGCGTTGGCGGCCTGCACATCGACGATCTCGAGACCGTCGATCGAACCGTGTGCCTGCCGCATCCCTTCGGTGTCCACCGGGTACGACTCGTAGGCCATGAGGGTGTCGAACAGTTCCCCCGTGCCCGCGACCCGCTGGATATCGGTCAACCCCAGATGGTGACCGCCCAGCAGCGCGATCTGCTCGGACTGCACCCGCGACAACAACTCCCGCAACGACACGGCCTCGCCGATTCGCACCCGGACGGGAATGGTGTTGGCGAACAGGCCGACCATGCCGTCCACACCGTCGAGCTGGGGTGGACGCCCGGACACCACCGCGCCGAACAGCACATCGTCACGACCCAGCGCCCCGGCCAAGACCAGTCCCCATGCGGCCTGGAACACGGTGTTGACGGTGACCTCGGTGGCGGCGGCGAAACCCGCGAGGTCCTGGGCGGCATCGCACGACAACTCCACGACCGACATCCCGTGCCCGGGTGCTGCTTCGGTGGGTGGGACGGTGGCGGTGAGCAGGCTCGGCTCGTGCCCGTCCAGGGCCGCGCGCCAACTCTCGAGGGCGGCGGTGCGATCCTGGTCGGCGAGCCAGGCGAGGTAGTCACGGTAGGGGCGCACGTGCGGCAGCAGTGTGGGCGCACCGTCGGCGGCATAGCAGACGAGCAGTTCGCGCATGAGCAACGGCATGGACCAGCCGTCGACCAGCAGGTGGTGCGCGGTCACCGCCAGGTGCATGCTCGCCGGCCCGCGATAGACGGTGAACCGGAGCAGGGGCGCGGTGGTCAGGTCGAACCCGATGCGGGATTCGGCGGCGAGCAATGCGTGTGGGTCGGTGCGGTCGGTGTCGACGACGCGCCATGGCACCGTCACGTCCTCGACCACGAAACCGACAGGGGTGCCCGCCGTTGTCGTTGCGAAGGCGGTGCGCAGGATGCCGTGGCGTTCCAGCACCGCTCCCGCCGCCCGGCGTAGTCGCTCGAGGTCGACCGCACCGGTCATCTCGACCGCCAATTGCACAAGGTACGGGTCGGTCGGCGACACCTGCGCCAGGAACAGCAACCCGAGCTGCAAGGGCGCCAACGGCACCACATCGCTGAGGCCGGGGCGGGTGCGCTGCCAGTCGTCGAGCTCGGCCTGGGTGACGTCGACCAGCGGCACATCGGCGGGCGACAGGCCACCGGCCGCCGGGTGGTCCAGATGTTCGGCGAGCACCGTCAGCGCCGAGGTCCAGCCTTCGGCCAGCTCGCGCACGTCCGCCTCGTCCAGGATCAGCGACGCGTAGGAGAACGACGCACGAAGCAGCACACCGTCTTCGGTGCCGACCGCCACCGCGTTGATGTCGACGACGGCGGCCGCCGGCAGCTGTGGGTCCTGGTCGGCGGCCGGTTCACCCCAGTCCGCGGTCGGCAACCAGCTGTGGTCGGCGGCGTCGCCGGTGGAGATGCGACCGAGGTAGTTGAACCCGACCTGGCCCAGCGAACCCGGTAGTTGGGTCGGAGGGTCGAGGTGGCGCAGGATGCCGAAACCGATGCCGCGGTGGGGCACCGCGCGCAATTGCTCCTTGACGGCCTTGACCACCGACGCGGTCTGCGCGCCCGGTTGCCATGCGCTGTCGGCGTCGATTTCGCCCAGGTCGAGCGCTACCGGGTACATGCTGGTGAACCAGCCGACCGTCCGCGTCAGGTCGGCGCCGTCGACGGCGGATTCCTCACGTCCGTGACCTTCCAGGCGCACCCGGGTGGTGGATGCGCTCACGCCGCGCCGGGCCCGCCAGCTCCGCACCGCCATGGCCAGGGCGGCGAGCAGGCCGTCTTCGGCGCCTGCCCGGTAGCGGGCGGGCAGGTCGGTGAGGACGGCACGGGTGATGTCGGCGGGGACCTCGACGCTGAACGTGCGCACGGTCGATGCGGTATCGGTGGCCGGGTCCAGCCCACGTTGCCCCAGGAGTGGGTCGGGAATCCCGAGGGTTCGTTGCCAGTGGTCCAGTTCGTCGCGGCGCTGTGGTGCGGACTCGATCAATCCGTGTGCCCATCGGCGGAACGACGTACCGACCGGCGGCAGCGCGATCGGCCGGCCCGCCGCGTGTTGTGCCCAGGCGGTCACCAGGTCCGACAGCAGGATTCGCCACGAGACACCGTCGATGACGAGGTGGTTGGCGGCCACGATCAGCCCGTCGGGGCCGTCGTCGCGGGTCAGCCACGCGAAACCGATCATGCGGTGGTTGCGTGGGTCCAGTGACGCGAGGACGGAATCCATCGCCGCGGCGGCGATGTCCTTGCATCCCTCGAAACGCTGCAGCAGGTCGTCCACCGGGACCCCGCCCGGCGGCAGCACATCGAGCGACCACTGCCCGTCGCTCCCGCGCACCCCGGCGCGCAGCATGTCGTGATGATCCACGACAGCGGTCAGGATGCGAACCAGCGTCGACCGATCGATGCCCTCGGGGAGGGCGAGCACCATCTGCTGGGTAAACCTGCCGAACACCCGGCCGTCGGCGAGGGTGGCGGCGAGCACCGGTGTCAGCGCGACCTCACCCACTCCGCCACCGGGCAACTCGGGAAGCACCGGAACGGCATCGTCGCCGAGCGCGGCGACGCGCGCCAACCCGGCCACGGTGCGGTGCTCGAACACCTGCTGCGGGGTGAACGAGATACCCGCGTGGCGTGCGCGGGTCACCAGCTGGATCGACAGGATGCTGTCGCCACCGGCGGCGAAGAACGAATCCTCGGCACCGACCCGCTCCACGCCGAGGATCTGGGCGAACAGTTCGGCGATCGCCGTTTCTACCGGCCCCTCGGGTGCGCGGGAAGTCACGGCGGCGAAAACCGGTGCGGGTAGTGCGTTGCGGTCCAGTTTGCCGTTCGGGGTCAGCGGGATCTCGTCGAGCGGCACCACGAGCGTCGGCACCATATGGCCGGGCAGGGAGGACCCGACGAAACGGTTCAATTGCTCGGGATCGATCGCGGCACCCTGCTTGGCGAGCACATACGAGACGAGCGCGGTCGCCCCGGAATCGGCTTTCGCGCCGATGGTGACGGCGTAGTCGACATCCGGATGCGCGGTGAGGGCCGCGTCGATCTCGCCCAACTCCACCCGGAAACCACGGACCTTCACCTGGAAATCCGAGCGACCCAGGTACTCGAAGTCGCCGGTTTCCGTGCGGCGCACGAGGTCACCTGTGCGATACATCCGCGCTCCCGGCCCCGCGAACGGTGCCGCGACGAACCGCTCGGCCGTGAGCCCCGGCCTGCCCCGGTAACTCTGTGCCAGCGCCGGACCCGACAGATACAGCTCCCCGGCCACCCCGACCGGGACGGGTCGCAACCGCGCGTCCAGCACCACCGCACCGATCGCAGGGAAGGCGGACCCGATCGTCACCGGCTCACCGGGTGTCAACGCGGCGCTGCCGGTAGCCAGCACCGTCGCCTCGGTGGGGCCGTACCCGTTGAAGAACGCGCGGCCCGGCGCCCAGCGCTGCACCAGTGTCGGCCCGAAGGCATCACCGGCGACCACCACGACACGCAACTCGTCGAGTCCCTGCGGGTCCACAGACTCCAGTGCCGCCGGGGTGATGAGCATGTGCGTCACCCGTTGCCGGGCCACCAGCTCGGCCAGCTCCGGGCCCGCGTAGACCTGTGGCGGTGCGACAACGAGTGTCGCACCGGAGTTGAACGCCACCAGCAGTTCCAGCACGGACACATCGAAATTCGGGGAACACACGTGCAGCACGCGTGCCGAGGCATCGACCGCGTACCGTTCGCGGGCCGCCGCGACCAGACCGGCCAGACCGGTATGCGTGACGACCACACCCTTGGGCCTGCCCGTGGAACCGGAGGTGTAGATGACGTAGGCGGGATGCTGGTCGGTCAGCGGACGCACCCGGTCCAGATACGAGATCGGATGCGCCGGCTGGCCGGCGATGCGCTCGGCGTCGGAATCGAGCTCGAGCCAGCGGATCGACTCACCGAGGGTCGGCCGATGCGCCGCGCAGGTGAGACCGAGGACCGCGCCGGAGTCGGCCAGCAGGTAGGCGATGCGCTCGGCGGGTAACGAGGGGTCGACGGGGACGTAGGCGGCACCGGTCTTGGCGACCGCCCACACCGCGGCCACCGATTCGATCGAGCGGGTGAAACCGAGCGCCACCACGTCGCCCGGGCCGACACCACGGGCCAGCAGCTCCCGCGCCAGCCGGGCGGAGTACTCGTCGAGTTCGGTGTAGGTGAGCTCGCGGCGGGCACCGTCGGCGGGGGAGAAGGACAGGGCGATCGCGTCGGCGGCGGTGTCCACCGCGGCCGTCAGCAGCTGTGCGAAGAGGGGAGCGCCCGGCTTCCGATTGCCTCGACCACGCGGCGACCGACGAACTTCACCCATCCGAGTACAACATCCTCACCTGTCCGGCCCACCACTGCCTGAACGACCCACGAACCCTGCGCGGATTCTGGATCTACCGGGGGTGGACCAGGGTGTTCGGCGACCATGACACCACACGACACGCGGCTATGACACATCTCCGGTCTGTTTGCCAGCCCAAAAAGCTACCTGGAGCCCGAATTTGTGCGGATGGCACAATGCGGTCGGCGGAATTTGGGCAGCGAACGGAGCGTGCACGTGGCGGCATACGGAACCCTCACCTGGGTCGGGCACGCGCTGGCGCCGCTGACCGGGGGCATCACCGAGGACCTCATCCGCGTCACCGAGCAGATGATCCCTGTCGACGACATCGCCGCGGACCTGGGCGACATGCGCGCGGCGAGCATCGCCGAGAACATCGCCGCCGTGCAGTACGTGCTCGCCAACAACATCGACCCCGCGACCGTCGGCCCACCCCCGGGCGCGGCCGCCTACGCGCAGCGACTGGCCCGGCGCGGTGTGCCGCTGACCGTGTTGTTGCGCGCCTACGGCCTCGGCCAGTACCGGCTGCTCGACGCCGCCATCGGGCTGATCCTGGCTACCCCGGGGATCGACCACAATGCCCGCATCGCCGAACTCCTGCGCTTCGCCAGCATCTACCTCGACCGCCTCAACTCGTCCATGGGCCGGATCTACGAGGCCGAACGCGACCGCTGGCTCAGCAGCAGGCAGGCCGCGCGCCAGCAGTGGATCGCTCGGCTCCTCGACAGCGACGACGTGGATGTGCCCGCGGCCGAGGAAGCACTCGAATATCGCCTCGACCGAAGCCATCTCGCCGTGGAGATCTGGACACCGCCCACCGTCACGGGTGTCGAGGCGACCCGGGCACTGGAACAGGCACGTCAGGTGGTGGTGTCGGCGCTGCGGACCGTCGGCCGTGGCCTGGTGGCCTCCACCGGAGATCGGGCTCTGCGGATCTGGTTCCCCACCGAGGGGGAGCAGGCGATCGACGACCTGACCGCCCAGGTCGTCGCCTCCGGGTTGCCGGTGCGCGTCGCGCTCGGTTCCCTCGGCGAAGGCCTGCCGGGTTTCCGCCGTTCCACCCGCAACGCGGCCCGGGCGAAAGATCTGGCCGTGTCGGCAGGTCACACCGCGCCGCCGGTCGTCGCCTACGACGCCGTCGCCCCCTTCGCCCTGCTCACCGACGATCCCGACGAACTAACCGCCCTCGTCCGCCGCACCCTCGGCCCGCTCGCGGGTACGGGCGCCAAGAAGGAACTCCTGCGCGACACCCTCGACGTCTTCCTCACCGAGGGCGCCAGCTACTCGCGCACCGCCCGCGCCCTCGACGTCCATCGCAACACCATCCAGTACCGCATCCAGCAGATCACCACCCGCTACGGAATCACGTTGGACACCAACAGTTTCGACCTCCGCTTCGCCCTGGGCATCTGCCGCTGGCACCCCCACGTACTGACTCGGACATTCTGAGTCCACCCGGTTTGTGCTGGCCGCACAGGGCACCAGAGACCGAGGCCACAAGCCGGAGGCCGCTGCTCTGGGTCGTGGCGCCGACCAACGGGGCGGCCGGATCGGTAACGGGCAGATCCGACCACTTCTTTTATCGACGCCGGCCGACGCGAATATTCACGAGTCCTGGGCACTGCCTTGCGCTTTCAACTACCGCCACCTCGGCGCGCAACGCAGAAGGCGTAAGTACCCATTGCGCCGCGTGTCTAAACTTGCTTATTATGGCTTTCTGGGCAGGTTGCCAGGACGCGAAAATGTCCCGGCAACCGCCGGTCCGAAAATGCCGCAACCGGCAGATCGGGCGAAACGGTTGAATCCTCCAATTGTCGGGGTTGTGGGGAATCCATAGCGCGTGTTCGGCGACAGAGTGGTCGTCGAATCCTGCTGGAACACGCTGGGACTTGGGCACACCATGTCCCAGCAGGCGATCCGGTGCTGCCGATGACTTCCACCCCCGTTCACTTCCTGCTTGTCAAGGGTCGAGACACTGCTGTGACCTGCGTTCCTGCTGCCCGTTGGGTGAGGATCGCCCGAGCGCGTCTGCCGCGCCGACGGGTCAGCCGCACGTTTCACGCCCGCGACCCGGGACCTGGGCATAAGCGACAGCCGCTTACATGAAACGTTAACAATTATTCGAAGGTGTTTATTACAGGTTCGCCACACAATTCACCACTGCCGAAAGCCGGAGTAATTGCGCACCGCATTCTCTGCGGTCGATGTTCCGCGCCATTTTGCTGAATTCGCTTTTCATTTCCGGTGGTGACGCACGTTCATGGGGGCATGGACGGCCCGATTTGTCGGCCTGTTCCTGGAATGACGCAATACACGGAGGTCCACATGACCCAGTCGAAGCACCATCTGGACAGCAGCTGGGAGCAGCCTGTTTCCGCGCCGGGCAACGGCGCGCACCCACACAACGGCAACGGCAACGGTTCCGGTCCGCGACCCCCCAATGCCCTGCCGCTGTCCGCGGCGCAGCGTGGGATCTGGTTCGCGCAGCATCTGGCGCGCCGATCCCCGATTTCGGTGGCCCAGTATGTCGAGATCGACGGGCCCGTCGACGTCGATGGGCTCGTCGCCGCCTGCAAAATCGCCGGGCGTGAGTTCGGGTGCGCGCATGTGCGCCTGGTCGAGGTCGAGGGTGAGCCGTATCAGGTCGTCGACGAGGACCTGCCCTCACCGGTATCGGTGCTCGATCTGCGCGGGGACGACGACCCGGTGGCCACCGCACACGACCTCATGGTCCGCGACTACTCCGCCCCACTGGATCTGCGCAACGACCGGCTGATGAAATGCGTTGTCTTCCAGACGGGTAACGACCACTACCTGTGGTATCAGCGCGCGCACCATATCGTGCTCGACGGTTTCGCCGCGGTCACGATGATGCAGCGGATCGTCGAGCTGTACAACGCGGGGGTGTCGGGGGAGCCGGCGCCGGCCTCCACCGCGAAGGACCTGAGCGAAATCGTGGACCAGGACCTGGCTTACCGGGGTTCGACACGCTTCGACAACGACCGCGACTACTGGACCGAGCACCTCGACGGCGCCCCACCCGTCGTCGGCCTCGCGGGCCACGGCGGCACACCGACCATTCACCCGACGCTGGTCAGCGCGACCCTGCCCGACCACACCGCGCGACAGCTCGACCGGGTCGTCGCCGACCGAGGAACCAGCGTCACCCCGGTGATCGTCGCCGCGTTCGCCGCCTACCTCGCCCGGATGACCGGCAGCGACGAAGTGTTGCTGAGCCTGCCGGTCTCGGGTCGCCATTCGGCGGTGCTGCGCCGGTCCGGCGGGATGGTCGCCAATGTGGTCCCGTTGCGGGTGCCCGTGGCCGGGCACGGGACGGGTGCGGTGATCACCGCCGTGCAGAGCGAGCTGACCAGCGCGCTGCGGCGGCAGCGGTACCGGCAGGAGGACATCTTCCGCGATATGGGGATCGCCCGCGACGAAACCGCGTCGTTCGGGCCGGCGATCAACCTGATGATGGTGAGCAACGAGATCGTGCTCGGCGACACCGTCGGCCGGCTGCATGTGCTGACCTCGGGGCCCACCTCGGACCTGTTCGTCAACCTCTATCCCGGCGCGGGCCGCGACAGCACCCACATAGATTTCCAGGGCAACCCGAGCGTCTACAACGATGACGAACTCGCCGCTCACCACGCCCGGTTCCTGAGGTTCCTGGACGAATTCCTCACCGGCGGGCCGGAACAACCCGTCAGCACCCTGCCGCTGCTGGAACCGGCGGAACGGGCCGCGCTGCTCCCCGTGCGAGGACCCGAGACCGCCGGTGACCGGCTGCTTCCCGATATCCTCACCGCCGGGGCGTACCACGACCCGGCCGCTACCGCAGTCAGCGCCGACACCTCGACACTGACCTATCGCGAGTTGCACACCCGCTCCACACGGCTCGCCCGGTACCTGATCGGTCGCGGATGCGGGCCGGGGACAGCGGTGGCGATCGCCCTGCGCCGTTCAACCGAGTCGGTCGTCGCGGCGTGGGCGGTCGCGAAATGCGGGGCCGCGATCGTGCAGATCGATCCGGACTATCCGGCGAAGCGCATCGAGCACATCATCGCCGACAGCGGCGCCCGGGTGGTCGTCACGCTCGACGCCGTACGGGACCGGCTGCCGAGTAGCGCGCCCGCGCTTGTCCTCGACGATCCCGCGATCCGCGACGCCTGCGCCGCCAGCGGTGACGAACCGGTCACCGATGCCGACCGCGTCCGCCCGTTGCATGTCGGCGACCTCGCCTACATCACCTACACTTCCGGTTCCACCGGTGTGCCCAAGGGTGTGCAGGTCACCCACCGTGGCCTGGCGAATCTGGTCGCCGACCGCAGCGACGCCTACGCGCTGAGCCCGCGATCGCGGGTGTCCTATGCTCTTTCACCGGCTTTCGACGCCTCCTTCGAACAGTTCCTGACCTGTTTCGCGAACGCGGCCACGCTGGTGGTCGTGCCGCCGGAGGTGATCGGCGGCGACCGGCTCACCCGATTGCTGGCCGATGAGCACGTCACCCATCTGACGTTGACGCCGGCGATGCTGGCGACCGTCGACCCGCATCCGCTCACCGACCTGCGGGTGGTGGTGGTCGGGGGTGACGTATGCCCGCCGCATGTGATCGACCGTTGGTCGCGGCACTGCGCGATGTTCAACGAATACGGGCCGACCGAGGCCACGGTGACCGCCGCGGGCGCACGGATCCGCCCCGGCCACGACCTCACCGTCGGTGGCCCCGTCCGCGGTGTGGCGGCGATGGTGCTGGACCGGGCCCTGCAGCCGGTGCCGGTCGGCACGGCAGGCGAACTGTATCTGGCCGGGCCCGGCCTGGCTCGCGGCTACAACCGGCGCTTCGCCGACACCGCGGCCCGTTTCGTCGCCGACCCGTACGGCGATCCGGGGCAGCGAATGTACCGCACCGGCGATCTGGCCCGCTGGGTCACCGAGGATTCGGGGGTTTCGCTGGAACTGTTGGGCCGCAGCGATTTCCAGGTGAAGATCCGTGGCTACCGGATCGAACCGGCCGAGATCGACGCCGCCCTCACCGCGCATCCCGATGTCGACCTGTCGGTGACCGTCCCCGTGCACAACAATGCCGGCACCACCGTCCTGGCCTCCTATGTCGTCCCCGTCGAGGATCACCGTGTGGATCCCGCGCTGCTGCAACGGTTCGCGCGGGAATCGTTGCCGCCGCACATGGTTCCGGCGGTGATCGTGCCGCTGGACCAGCTACCGGTGAACGCGTTCGGCAAACTCGATCGCACCGCGCTGCCGGAACCGGAATTCGGGGCGGTACCGGTCGGGCGCGACCCGGAAACGGACCGTGAGATCCTGATGGCCGGCCTGTTCAGCGAGATCCTCGGTGTCCCACAGGTCGGCGCCGACGACAGCTTCTTCGCCCTCGGCGGTGACAGCATCCTCTCGATCCAGCTGGTGGCGCGTGCGAAAGCCGTCGGGCTGGGGTTCTCCACCCAGGATGTGTTCGAGCACAAGACCGTCGCGGGCCTGGCCGCCATGGCCGCCGAGGCCGGTGGCGCACCGCAGCTGCGCGAACTCCCCGGCGGTGGCGTCGGACCGATCCCGCTGTCACCGATCGTGCACGCCATGCTCGGTCGCGGGCATTACGACCGGTTCGCGCAGGCCACCCTCGTCGAACTACCCGACCGGCTCGACCCGGCACATCTGACTCGCGCACTGCAGGCCCTGCTGGACCGTCACGACATGTTGCGCGCCGTTCTGCGCGTCGATGAGCACCGCCTCGAAGTGCCTGCCCCCGGAACCGTCGATGCCGACGCCGTCATCACCCATGTGACGCTGCATCATCGCGACGCCACCGAAATCGACCGGCACCTACAGGACGCTGCCGACCGTCTCGACCCCGCCGCCGGTGTCCTTGTGCAGGCTGTCCGGGTCCAGGACGGCACCGGTGCGGGCCCGGACCTGCTGTGGCTGGTGGTCCATCACCTCGCCGTCGACGCGGTGTCGTGGCGGATCCTGCTCACGGACCTGGCCCGCACCTGGTTGCAGGTGTCCACCGGCGAGGACCCGCAGCCCGGCACGGGGACCACCTCGGTGCGCAGCTGGGTCCACGGCCTGACCGAACAGGCCGCCGCCCGACGCCCGGCGGAACTGGAACGCTGGAAAACTGTGCTCGCCGAGGGAAACCGGTTGCTCGGGTCACGGCCACTGGACCCCGAACGCGATGTCATGGCCACCGCCGACCGGATCCGGTTGCGTCTTCCCGCGGATATCACCGAAGCCGTCCTCACCGGCATCCCGGCCCGGTTCCACGGCAGCGCCAATGATCCGCTGCTGGCGGCGCTGGCCTTGGCCGCGGCGCAGTGGCGGGCCCGCCGCGGTGACACCGCGGGGACGGAGCTGATTTCGCTGGAAGGGCACGGCCGCGAGGAACAGGCGGTGCCGGGTGCGGATCTGAGTGGCACCGTCGGCTGGTTCACCACCCGATTCCCGGTCCGGCTCGACATGTCCGGTGTCGATCTCGACGATGCCTTCACCGGCGGCCCCGCTGCGGGGTCGGCGATCAAACAGGTGAAGGAACAATTACGCGCGGTCCCGGACAACGGGATCGGTTACGGCATGCTGCGTTACCTCGACCCCGTGGGTAGTGCCGAGCTCGGGACCGCGCCGGAGCCCCAGATCAGTTTCAACTATCTGGGGCGGGTGGGTGTCGGCGATCACTCGGGGGCGTGGACACCCACCACCGAATTCACCTCGCTCACCGCGACCACCGATCGTCGAATGGCGTTGCCCGCGATCGTGGATGTGAACGCGATCGCGGTGCCCGGCCCCGACGGACTCGAGCTCGAGGCCACCTGGGAGTACGCGACGGGCATCATGGACGCCGACGAGGTGTCCGAGTTCGCCGATCTGTGGGTGCGGGCGCTGCACAGTCTGGCCGCGCATCTGCGCACCGACGGCGCAGGCGGTTTCACCCCGTCCGATTTCCCGCTGGTCACGGTCTCGCAGACCGATATCGATGGTTGGGCGCGGGAATTCCCGGCGATGACCGATGTGTGGCCGCTGACCGCGCTGCAAACCGGGCTGCTGTTCCACACCCTCTACGACCGCGACGGCGACGACAGCTACATCGTGCAGGCATCGCTGACCCTGGCCGGTGAGGTGGACGCCCAGCGCATGCGCCAAGCCGCCCAAACCCTGGTCGACCGGCACGACAGCCTGCGCACCGCCTTCGTCGAAACCGCCGACGGTCCCCGCCAGATCGTGCTGCACAGTGTCCGCGCCGATTGGCGCGAAGCCGATCTCAGTGCCCACGACGCCGCCGGACGTGACCGCGAGATCCATCGCCTCACCACCGAGGCGACCGCACCGTTCGATCCCGCCCGTCCGCCGCTGCTGCGTTTCCAGCTGTTGCGCACCGGTGCCGACGAATACCGGTTGCTGATCACCGACCATCATCTCGTGCTGGACGGTTGGTCGATGCCGTTGCTGATCCACCAGCTCCTCGTGTTGTACACCGGCGGCGACGTCGGTGAGCTCGCCGCCCCGCGATCGTTCCGGGACTACCTGCAGTGGTTGCACTCCCAGGACGATGCCGCCGCTACGGCCGCCTGGCAGCGGATGCTGGACGGGGTGGACAACCCCACCCGGGTCTCGGGCCGCCCGGACCGGACGGGTGGTGCGGCCAGTGGTGAGGTCGGGCTCGACCTCGATACCGCTACCGCCGCCGCGGTCCTCGATCTCGGCCGCTCCCACGGTGTCACCGCGGGCACCACCGTCGAGGTGGCGTGGGCGCTGCTGCTCACGGCTCTGACCGGACGCTCCGATGTGGTGTTCGGCAATACGGTGTCGCACCGTCCGCCGCAGCTTCTCGGCGTGGAACACATGGTCGGTCTGTTCATCAACACCCTGCCG
Source organism: Nocardia sp. GTS18 (assembly GCF_013839555.1). Taxonomy (NCBI): domain Bacteria; kingdom Bacillati; phylum Actinomycetota; class Actinomycetes; order Mycobacteriales; family Nocardiaceae; genus Nocardia; species Nocardia sp. GTS18. Next base: position 29,278 of record NZ_JACBIU010000041.1, read on the forward strand.
GTGCGGGTGCGGCTCGATCCCCACGAAAGCGTCGGAGATCTGCTGATCCGGGTGCAATCCGAGCAGGCCGCGATGCTCGAGCACCGCCATATCGGTTTGGCGGAACTGCAGCGCGCCACCGGGATCGCGGACATGTTCGACACCGTCACGGTGCTCGAGTCCTATCCGCTGGACCGGGAAGGTCTGGCCCGCGATCTCGATGCCGCCGGGCTGCGGCTGATCGATCTCGACGCCCAGGACGCCACCCCGTTCCCGCTGAGCCTGCAGGTCACCCCGCCGCGCCCCACCGGCGACGACGCAGGCACCTACACGCTCACCCTGCGCTACGCCACCGACCGGTTCGACACCGATCAGGCCGCCACCCTGCTCACACGGTTCGAACGGATCCTCACGCAGCTGGTCACCGAGCCCGCCACCCGCACAGCCGCTGTCACCCCGGGACCGGGCGAACCGGTGCCTGCCACCGGTGCTGCCGCCGTGCCCGAACGAACCCTCCACGAGATTCTCGCCGCGACGGCCCAGGGGTATCCCGATGCGGCTGCCGTCCGATCCGGCGACATCACTCTCACCTACCGTGAGCTGCGCCGGCGGGCGGGCGAACTCGCCGCCGAGCTCGTCGCTCGCGGTGCGCGTCCCGAAACGTTCGTCGCCCTGGCGCTACCTAGGTCGATCGACCTGGTCGTCGCGATCTGGGCGGTCTCCGAAACCGGTGCCGCGTTCATTCCGCTCGATCCGGCCAACCCCGGCGAACGCATCGCCGGGATGCTGGCCGATTCGGGGACCGGTCTGGGGATCACTACCGCTCCGGTCGCCGCGCATCTGCCCGGCACCGTGGACTGGTTGACCCTCGACGACGCCCACTCACCGCACCGCGCCCCGGCACTTGCCCGGCCGGTGTCACCCGACAGCACCGCCTACCTCATCTTCACCTCCGGTTCGACCGGCACCCCGAAAGCGGTACAGGTGACCCACCGCGGTCTGGCCGACCTCGTCGCCGCCCACACCGAGGCCTTCGGCGCGGACTCCACCTCCACGGTTTTGCAGGTCGCCTCACCGGGTTTCGACGCCAGCGTCTCGGAACTGCTGCTGGCCCACGGCAACGGCGCCTGCCTGCTGATCGCACCACCGGAGGTGTACGGCGGCGCGGACCTCACCGAACTGCTGCGCACCGCACACGTCACCCACGCCATCATCACCCCGTCGGTGCTGAACACCCTCGACCCGGCGCGGGTGCCGGACCTCACCGCGATCGCGGTGGTCGGCGAAGCCACCGGCGCGGACACCGTGAGGCGGTGGGCGCCCGGCCGACGGCTGATGAACCATTACGGACCGACCGAAACCACGATCTGGGCAACTGGTTCGGCCGCCCTGCACCCGGGTGAACCGGTGACGATCGGTGGACCCGTCCACGGCGTCTCCGTCGCGGTCCTCGACATGTGGTTGCGACCGGTACCGGTCGGAGTCGCGGGGGAGTTGTATGTCGGTGGGCCCGGTCTGGCGCGCGGCTATTTCGGCAGGCCCGCGACCACAGCCTCCCGTTTCATCGCCGACCCGAACTCCGGAAGCGGTGAACGCCTTTATCGCACAGGCGATTCCGTGCGCTGGATTCGCGGGCGCGCCGGGCTCGAACTGGAATATCTGGGCCGTAACGATCAGCAGGTCAAGATCCACGGCCTGCGCATCGAACCGGGGGAGATCGACACCCAGCTCGCCCGCCATCCCGCCGTGGCGAGCGCCGCCACCGTCACCCGCACCGGCCCGACCGGTGAACCGGTCCTGGTGTCGTTTGTCGTCGGCGCACCCGGTCAACCCCTGGACACTACCCACCTGCACGACCACCTCGATCGCACTCTCGCCCACTACATGCATCCCACGACGATCGTGGAACTCGACGATATGCCGGTCACCCCCACCGGCAAGATCGACCGTAAAGCGCTGCGACAGCACGAACTCACCGCCCCCGACACCGCCGGACGCACCCCTGCCACGCCCGCCGAACGCACGATGGCGGACCTGTTCGCGCAGGTCCTGAACCTGGACGAGGTGTCCGCCGACAGCAACTTCTTCACCCTCGGCGGCGACAGCATCGTCTCCATGCGCCTTGTCGCGCTCGCCCGGGCCGTTGGGCTCGTCCTCACCCCACGCGAGGTGTTCGAAGGGAAAACGGTGGCCGCGCTCGCCGCCACCGCTCGCCGCGACACCTCCGCAACGGGCACCGACGACACCTCGGGACCACTCGTCACCCTCGACGATGACGCGATCACCGCACTGCGGCAGCAGTATCCGGGCCTGGCCGAAGTCTGGCCGCTGTCACCGATGCAATCGGGTATCCATTTCCACTCCACCTTCACCGCCGACGCCGACACCTACACCGTCCAGACCACCATCGGCTTCACTGGCGAGATCGACACCGACCGCCTGCGCCGCGCCACCCAGGCCCTGATCGACCGCCACGACATCCTGCGCGCCGGTTTCGCCGAAACCGCGGCCGGACCGCACCAGATCGTGCTCGGCCACGCCGACACCGACTTCCGTGACATCGACCTGACCGGCGGGCAGGACCCACGCACAGCCACCGACATCGCCGCCGCCGACGCCGCAGCCGGTTTCGACCTGTCCGCACCGCCGCTGATCCGGTTCACCCTCATCCGCGTCGAACCCGGTGAGCACCGGCTGCTGGTCACCAATCACCACGTGATCCTCGACGGCTGGTCGATGCCGCTGCTGATGGGCGAACTGCTCGAAAACTACGGTGCACCAGAACAAATCGGCACCACCGGACCCGCTCCCTCCTACCGCGACTACCTCACCTGGCTGCAACACCAAGACCCCGCCGCGTCCAAAGCCGCCTGGGCGCGGGAGTACGCGGACGTGGATTCCCCGACCCGCGTGACACGGGGGACAGGCAGCTCAGGCAACTCGGCCGAGGTGATCACCGACCTGCCGGCGGACGTGTACCGCGAGCTGCGTGATGTCGCCGCCGACGCGGCCGTCACCGTCAGCACCACCGTCGCGGCGGCCTGGGCGCTGAACCTGCGTGTCCTCACCGGCGACACCGATGTCGTCTTCGGCTCGGCGGTGTCGGGCCGGCCACCGGAGCTGCCGCAGGTCGAACGCACCCTCGGCATGTTCCTCAACACCGTCCCGGTCCGGGTCCGGCTCGAACCGGCGCAGACACTGCGCGACCTGCTCGCCCGGGTCCAGGACCAGCACGCCCGCATGCTCGACCACCACTACATCGGGCTCCCCGAGATCCATCGCAGCGTCGGCGTCAGCGAATTGTTCGACACCGCGGTCACATTCCAGTCGTTCCCCGTCGACCGTCCCGCCCTGCAACGACTCGTCGATTCCGCGGGCCTGCGTGTCGGCGAGATCTCCGGCGTCGATGCCACCCCGTTCCCGTTGAGTCTGGTCGTCGCACCCACCCCCGAAGGTTCCTCGGGTCTGCGGATCACGCTCCGCTTCCTGACCGACGAATTCGACGGCACCCGCGCCGACCACATCCTCACCCGGTTCGTGGACGTCCTCACCCGCATCGCCCGCGACCCGGCCACCCGGCTCGGTGCGCTCGCACTTCCCGGCGCACCGGCACCTGCCCACCCGGACACCGCCCACCACACCCCGGACACCCTGGCGGGCATCCTCACCACCACCGCCGCTCGCACCCCCGGTGCCGTTGCCGCACAGTGCGGTGCGGCAACGCTCACCTACCGCGAACTCGACGAACAATCCAACCGCCTCGCTCGCGCCCTGCTGCGCCGCGGCGCCCGGCCCGGCCGGATCACCGCCCTCGCGCTCCCACGCTCACTCACCGGCGTCGTGGCCCTGTGGGCGGCCGCCAAAGCGGGGACGGCGTTCCTCCCGATCGATCCGAACCTGCCCGCCGGACGGATCGAATTCCTGCTGTCGGACTCCGGTGCACCGCTGGGCATCACCGATACCGCTACCGCACCGAAACTGCCCGACGGCACAGACTGGCTGATCGTCGACGACGACCACACTCACCGCAGGGTGGCGGCCGAATCGGCGGAACCGCTCACCGGGCCCGGTGTGCAACCCGATCTCAGTGCCTACGTCATCTACACCTCCGGTTCCACCGGCACCCCCAAAGGTGTTCTGGTCTGCCACCGTGCCCTGACCGATCTGGTCGCGGCACAACACCGGAGGCTGCATGTCGACGACCAGTCCACGGTCCTGCAGGTCGCGTCCCCCAGTTTCGACGCCAACCTGTTCGAACTGCTCATGGCACACGGATCGGGCGGACGGCTCGTCATCGCACCACCGGACGTGTACGGCGGCCGTGAACTCGCCGATCTCCTTCGCCGCGAACACGTCTCGCACGCGGTGATCACCCCGTCCGCGCTGGCCACCGTCCCCGCCGACGACCTCACCACCTTGCGGATCCTGGCGACGGCCGGGGAACCGGTCGGACGGGAACTGGTCCAACGGTGGGCACCGGGGCGCACCATGCTCAACCTTTACGGCCCCAGCGAAACCACCATCTGGGCAACCGCTTCCGAACTGTCCGCCGACGCGCCCATCGGTATCGGCCGTCCTGTCGGTCCGGTGTCCGCCACCGTTCTCGACAGCTGGCTGCGGCCCGTCCCGCAGGGCGTGGCAGGTGAGCTGTATCTGTTCGGTCCGGGGCTGGCCGAAGGCTATATCGACCGGCCCGGCTTGACCGCCGCCCGGTTCATCGCCTGCCCGTTCGGCAGCGGCGGCACGCGCATGTACCGAACCGGTGATCTCGTCCGCCGCAATGCCGCAGGCGACCTGGAATTCGTGGGGCGCAACGACTTCCAGGTGAAGGTCCGTGGCTCACGTGTCGAACTGGGCGAAATCGACGCCGCACTCTCGGCCCGCGCCGACATCTCCTTCGCGACCACCCTCGCGCACACCGACCACGGGGGACCGGCACGCCTGGTGTCCTATGTAGTGCCGGCACCCGGGGAGGAGGTCTCGGTAGCGACCCTGACCGCCGCCCTCTCCGACGCGCTGCCCACCTACATGGTGCCCGCCGCCATCATGATCCTGGACGACGTACCGCTCACCGCCCACGGCAAACTCGACCGCGACCGCCTGCCCGAACCCGTATTCGCCGCCCGCGAATACCGTGCTCCCGCCTCCTGGCCGGAAGAACTCGTCGCCGCCGCCTTCGCACAGGTCCTCGGGGTGCATCGGGTCGGCGCCGACGACGACTTCTTCGCCCTCGGCGGCGATTCACTCAGCGCCTCGCTGGTGGTGGCCCGGGTCGGTGCCGCACTCGGCGTCCGGGTACCGGTCCGTGCCCTGTTCGAGGCCCCCACCGTCGCCGCCCTCGCCCGCCACACCACCACTCTGCGCACCGGCGAACGGATCCCGCTCACCGCCCGCCCGCACCCGGAACCCCTGCCGCTGTCACTGGCCCAGCAGCGCATGTGGTTCCTCAACCGGTTCGAACCGGAATCCGCCGCGTACAACATCCCGGTCATGCTGCGCCTCACCGGCGAACTCGACACCGACGCCTTGCACCGCGCCCTCAACGACGTCATCGCCCGCCATGAAGTACTGCGCACCGTCTATCCCGAGACCGCGGGTGAACCTCGTCAGCTGGTCCTGGCCGAACCCGCACCCGCCTTGCACACCATTTCCGTCGACACCACCACCCTGGCCGAAACGGTGAATACGTTCGTGCGCAACGGATTCGACGTCACGACAGAGGTCCCTCTCCGCATCGGACTTTTCGACCTGGGCACCGGCGAATACCTGCTCGCCCTCGTCGTCCACCACATCGCAGGCGACGGGCAATCCATGGGCCCACTGGCCCGCGATGTCGTCACCGCCTATGCGGCCCGGGTCGGTGGGAACGCACCCGACTGGCAGCCCCTGCCCGTCCAATACGCCGATTACGCACTGTGGCAGCGGGAAGTACTGGGCGCCGCCGACGACCCCGAATCGCTGCTGTCCACCCAGCTGCGGTTCTGGCGGGAAACCCTCGCCGACGCCCCCGACCGACTCGATCTCCCCACCGACCGCCCCGGCCCGCGACGGGGGTGCCGATCACGACGTCGTCGCTGCCGCTGAGGCGTCCCAGGACGGCAGCGAGGGCGGCGTGCATCACCATGAACAGCGAGGAACCGCGACTGTGGGCGAGTTCGCGCA